>JAFXDL010000133.1 GCA_017516265.1 Bacteroidaceae bacterium | reverse complement strand
TTCTTGATGCGATACTCCTTCCATGCCCATATCTTGGGAGAAATGTAGTAATAGACGGGGATGCGGGTGTTGGCGCGGAGGTACTTGGCTATGTCGAGGTTGAAGCCCGGATAGTCGATGAGGATGACCACATCGGGTTGCCAACTGACGATGTCCTGCTTGCACAGACGCATGTTGGAAAGAATGGTGGGCAGATGCATCAACACGGGGATGAAACCCATGTAGGCCAACTCGCGATAGTGCTTCACACGAGTGCCACCCACGGCGCTCATGAGGTCGCCTCCGAAGAATCGGAAGTCTGCTTCAGGGTCTTCGCTTTTCAGTGCCTTCATCAGGTTTGAGGCGTGCAGGTCGCCCGAGGCTTCACCGGCTATCAGATAGTATTTCATTGGCTTCTTTTTTTAGTTATAGGGGGGATATTTATAGTTACTATAGGGACTATAGGATTCATTTACAATGTTTTCTTTCAGAACTCCCATCCTTTCATCTCGTCCAACAGGGCGTAGGCGGTCATGTCTATCTGTGTAGGGGTGATGGAGACGTAGCCATTGTCGAGTGCCCAACGGTCGGTATCGGTCGATTGAGGCTCGTGGTTGGCGAAGTTGCCGGTGAGCCAATAGAGATTGCTTCCGCCTCCACGCGGATGGGGGATGGATACCCACTCCTTCTCCCAACGTCCGATTGTCTGGCGACACACTTTCACTCCCTTGTAAGGGGCATATTTGGGGAAGTTTACGTTCAGACAGGTGCCTACGGGAAGTCCCTTCTTGAGCACTTGGGCAACAATGTTGCGCACATAGGTGCGGGTGGGGGTGAAGTCGAGGTCGGGGTCGTGGTCACACACGGAGAATCCGATGGAGGGGATGCTCTTCATGCATCCTTCGAGCACCACTCCCATAGTGCCCGAGTAGTGGACATTCACGGCTGAGTTGTCACCATGATTGATGCCACCGATAACGATATCGGGACAACGGGGCACTACGGTTTCCAAGCCCAGTTTGATGCAATCTACGGGCGTACCCGAACATTTATATAGGGCCACTCCTTCTGTCTGACTGATGAGTGAAAGGGTGACAGGCAATTGCGAAGTGATGGCCGCGGCCATACCCGAGCGGGGGCCATCAGGGGCAACAACGATGATGTCGGCCATGTCGCGAAGGAAATCGGTCAGTTCGTTGATGCCTTTGGCCTGGTATCCGTCATCGTTGGAGATGAGTATGAGAGGACGTTTTGAATCCATGTTTTTATCTGTTTTTTTGATGATTCTTCAAGAATAGGTGCAAAAATAGCCAAAAAAGTGTAATGTGCCAAGGTAGAAAGCCGATATTTATCGAAAAAACAGTATCTTTGTAGCCGTCTGCGTAGCAGAAGTCCGTCGCACGGCATTTTACTGATGTCCGATGGCAAGGTTATTCACCGAAATGGTGAGTTATCAACAGTTTGGGCAATCTTTGCCGATTTTTGTAGGTCATTTGCAGAAATATCATTTACTTCGCGGCCGATAAAGAACATGAATATGGGAAAGATAATAGCTTTAGCCAATCAGAAGGGTGGAGTGGGGAAGACTACGACCACCATCAACCTAGCCGCTTCGTTGGCTACATTGGAAAAGAAAGTACTGGTGATTGATGCTGACCCGCAAGCCAATGCATCGTCGGGATTGGGTGTGGACATCAAGGAAGTGGAGACCTCAATCTATGAATGCCTGATTAACCAGGTGGACATCCGCGAGGCCATCTATACGACCGACATTGAAGGGCTGGACGTGGTGCCTTCGCACATCGATCTGGTGGGTGCCGAGATTGAAATGCTGAACTTGCCCGCCCGCGAGAAGGTGATGAAGAAGGTGCTTGCCACGGTGGCCGATGACTATGACTACATCCTCATCGATTGTTCGCCTTCGCTAGGATTGATAACCATCAATTCACTGACGGCGGCAAACTCTGTCATCATACCTGTCCAGTGTGAATACTTTGCCTTGGAGGGTATCAGCAAGTTGCTGAACACGATTAAGATCATCAAGTCGAAACTGAACCCGGCATTGGAAATCGAAGGATTCCTGCTGACGATGTACGACTCGCGCCTGCGCCTCCATAATCAGGTGTATGACGAGGTGAAGCGCCACTTCCAGGAGCTGGTCTTCCGCACCGTCATCCAACGGAATGTGAAGTTGAGCGAAGCACCCAGCCACGGAATACCGGTCATCCTCTATGATGCCGACTCCACGGGGGCACGAAACCACTTGGCATTGGCACAGGAGATTGTGAAGAAGAACGGGAAATAAACCAAGCCGGACCTTACCCCAGGGTTAAGGTAGCCTTATCCCAAGGCTAAGGCTGGTTCATCCCAAGGGTAAGGGTGGACGAAACCGGCCACGCGCTGACACTTCATCAATCACCAAGGAAAGTCAGCATGGCCCCTTGTCAACTCGTCAACCCGTTAACTTGTCAACTAAATAATAGAAAAAATATGGCAGTAAAGAAAAAATATACTTCATTGGGACGTGGATTGGATGCACTGATTTCCACAGATGAAGTGAAGACTGAAGGCTCGTCATCCATTCACGAAGTGCCCGTGTCGCAAATAAAGGCCAACCCCAACCAACCACGCCGTGAATTTGACCAGACGGCCCTGCAGGAGTTGGCCGACTCCATTGCTGAGATAGGTATCATCCAACCCATCACATTGCGCAAGATGGAGGATGACACGTATCAGATTATTGCCGGTGAACGGCGTTTCCGTGCCTCACAATTGGCAGGGTTGGAGAGTGTGCCCGCCTACATACGCACGGCTGACGATGAGAATGTGATGGAGATGGCGCTCATCGAGAATATCCAGCGCGAAGACCTCAACTCACTGGAGATTGCCTTGGCTTACCAACATCTGATTGAGCAATACGGACTCACGCAGGAGCGATTGAGCGAGCGGGTGGGGAAGAAGCGTACTACCATAGCCAACTACCTGCGCCTCCTGAAACTGCCTGCACAGATACAGGTGGCCCTGCAAAACAAGGAGATTGACATGGGACATGCCCGTGCCCTGCTGACACTGGACAACCCGACAATGCAGATACGCCTGTTTGAAGAACTGATGCGCGAGGGATACTCCGTGCGTAAGGTGGAGCAGATGGTGAAGGCACTGAACGAAGGCGAAGCAGTGAAGGGTGCCACCGGCAAGAAGATTGCGCCTGCCAGATTGCCCGAGGAGTACAACCTGCTGAAGAAACAGCTTTCGGACTTCTTCCATAGCAAAGTGCAACTCTCATGCTCAGGAAAAGGCAAGGGAAAAATCAGCATCCCCTTCAATAGCGAGGAGGACCTTGAACGCATTGTGGGCATCTTGGATCAACTGAAGTGAGGTTACTTGTGTGACTTGTGACCAACTACAAGGTAGCGAAACAATCAGGTGCATGTTTTTTATGCCCCGTTGGAAAAAAGTTTTTCTCAGGTAGAGCAGAAAAAACGAACAGAGAATAGTGTATGAAATATAACTATATATATAAGGTATGGATTTGTGCGGTGTTGATGTTGGTGTCCGTCGTCTCTGAGGCATGGGCGCAACAGGCTGTACCCCGCTCACAACAACGGCGCGAACGGACGGAGATTGCAGGAAGTGACACCCTGTTGGTGGTGGATACGCAATTGACTGACTCCATCAGACGCATCAACCGGAGGAACATTGATGAATTGGAGAGTCCTATAGACTCTGCCGAACTCTCTGCGCAGATGCCTGAGGTGGAGATGCCCGACGAAGCGTCCGTCAAAGAGAAAAAGCAATTCATCCCCGATCCGGCTAAGGCTACTTGGCTGGCCGTGATTTTTCCTGGTGGAGGACAAATCTACAACCGCAAGTACTGGAAACTCCCCATCATCTATGGCGGATTTGTAGGGTGTGCGTATGCCCTCACTTGGAATGGACAGATGTATGCAGACTATTCGCAGGCTTATCTGGACATCATGGACGACAATCCCAGTACGGACAGTTTCCTTGACCTGTTGCCTCCAGGATACCCCGTAGAAGCAAACATGGATTACCTGAAGCGCGTCATCAAACGCAAGAAAGACGTTTACCGCCGCTTTCGGGATATGAGTGTGTTTGTATTCATCGGTGTCTATGCTATATCCATCATCGATGCCTATGTGGATGCCGAACTGGCCAGCTTTGACATCAGCAAAGAACTGACTATGAAACTGGAGCCTACGGTGATACAAAACAACCAAAGCGACTTGAGGCAAGGAAATTCATACGGCCTACAATGTCGTTTGAGATTTTGATGTGAGAAAAAAAAGAATAAACCATTTATATGAGAGTAAAGAGAATATTACAATATATTATCGTTGCAACGGCCTTTCCGATGGCGATGAGTGCACAGGAGACGGATGAATTCTCCAACGACATCGACCCTATGGAGATGCCGGAGAGCATGACCGCCCATGTGGATTCGATGCTCAAGCAATGGTATGCCAGACAATACCTGTCTTTTCCCACCACGGATTGTCAGTTTGACGAGGCAAACAATCTGCCCGTCAGTGACTCGGTATATGCCGAACGGTTGGTGCGTATCCCCTCGTTGATGGATCTTCCCTTCAACGATGTGGTAAAGAAGTACATCGACCAATATACCGTGAAGATGCGTGGCACCGTGGCTTACATGCTGGGTGCCATGAACTTCTATATGCCCATCTTCGAGGAAGCCCTCGACCTGTATGACCTTCCTAACGTACTGAAATATCTGCCCATCATTGAGTCGGCCCTCAATCCGCAAGCCATATCGCGTGCAGGTGCTGCCGGATTGTGGCAATTCATGCTGAAGACGGGCAAACTCTATGGCCTGCAATCAAACAGCCTTGTAGATGAGCGTCGCGACCCTATCAAATCGACCTTTGCCGCTGCACGCTATCTGAAAGACCTCTATGCCATCTATGGCGACTGGAGTCTGGTGATTGCCGCCTACAATTGTGGCCCTGGCAATGTGAACAAGGCCATCCATCGGGCAGATGGAAGTCATGACTATTGGGAAATCTATCCCTATTTGCCCCGTGAGACACGCGGATATGTGCCCGCCTTCATTGCGGCAAACTATATCATGAACTATTATTGCTTGCACAACATCTGTCCGATGCAGGCACAATTGCCTTTGGATACTGACACCCTCCACATCAGCCAGGACCTCCATTTCCAGCAAGTGGTAGATCTTTGCAATGTCAAAATGGAAGAAATGCGTGCCCTGAATCCCCAGTACAAGAAAGATATAGTACCAGGTGCCAGCATGTCGTGCATCTTGCGTTTGCCGGTGGATGCGGTGGCATCGTTCATTGACCAAGGCGACTCCATCTACGAACATCGGGCGGATGAACTCTTCAAGAAGCGTCGGTATGTGACAACAAAAGAAGGAAAGAAGCGCCGCGTCTCCATCGATGGAGGAACCTTTCACACGATACGTCGGGGGGAAACACTTTCGACCATTGCCCGCAAATATGGCATCAGTGTAAGAACTTTGAGAGAACTCAACGGATTGAAAGGCAACAACATCACGGCAGGAAAGAAATTGCGTGTGGCCGATTGAGAAGACAAGTGTAAACCTATCACATTAAAACAGAAACAGAGTCATGGATGAGCTACAAAATAGAACCAGTGAACAGGAAGATGAAAAAATGATAAACGACGCTTTTCAAAAGCTGCTCGATTCATATTTGGCATCCAAGCATCGGAAGAAGGTAGAAATCATCACCAAGGCATTCAACTTTGCCAAACAGGCCCATAAGGGGGTACGCCGCCGTTCGGGCGAACCTTATATCATGCACCCCTTGGCCGTGGCGCAGATCGTGTGTCAGGAGATTGGATTGGGTTCTACATCCATCTGTTCAGCCTTGTTGCACGATGTGGTGGAAGATACGGATTATACGGTGGAGGATATCTCCAATATCTTTGGCCCCAAGATTGCCCAGATTGTAGATGGATTGACGAAAATATCTGGAGGAATCTTCGGTGACCGAGCATCCAGTCAAGCCGAAAACTTCAAGAAACTGCTTCTCACCATGAGTGAGGATATCCGAGTAATCCTTATCAAGATTGCCGACCGTCTGCACAACATGCGCACATTGGGCTCTATGCTTCCTAGCAAGCAGTATAAGATTGCGGGTGAAACTCTTTACATCTATGCGCCATTGGCCAACCGATTGGGATTGAATAAGATAAAGAGCGAACTGGAAGACTTGAGCTTCAAATATGAACATCCTGACACCTATAAGGAACTTGTAGAGAAATTGCAAGCCACCCAACTTGAACGTAGCAGTGTATTCGAGGATTTCATTACTCCCATCAAAAAACGGTTGGACGAGATGGGATTCAAATACCGCATCGAAGAACGCGTCAAGACGCCCTATTCCATTTGGAATAAAATGCAGACAAAACATGTTTCCTTTGAGGAAATATACGACATATTGGCCGTGCGTATCATCTTTACACCCATAATCCCCGAAGAGGAGTTGAACGAGTGTTTTGATATATACGTTTCAATGTGTCGCATCTACAAGTCGCATCCCGACCGATTGCGTGACTGGATAAGCCATCCGAAAGCTAATGGTTATCAAGCTCTTCATACAACCCTGATGAGTCATCATGGCGAATGGATAGAGGTGCAAATCCGTAGTGAGCGCATGAATGATGTGGCTGAACACGGCTTTGCTGCGCATTGGAAATACAAAGATGGAGGCGGAAGCGAGGATGATGGAGAGTTGGACAAATGGCTTTACACCATCAAGGAGATACTGGACGACCCACAACCGGATGCCATGGATTTCCTGGATACCATCAAACTGAATCTCTTCGCATCTGAAATATTTGTGTTCACTCCGAAAGGAGAATTGCGCACCATGCCACAAAATTGTACGGCATTGGACTTTGCTTTTACGATTCATACTTTCCTCGGAAGCCATTGTATCGGAGCCAAAGTAAACCACAAACTGGTCCCTCTCAGCCATCCGCTTCAAAGTGGTGACCAAGTGGAAATCATCACTTCCAAAAGTCAGCATGTGACACCCGAATGGCTCAACTTTGCCACCACGGCCAAGGCCAAGACCAAAATCATGGCTATCCTCCGCAAAGAGCAACGCATGGCCCAAAAGGCAGGTGAAGAACTGTTGACCGAGTTCTTGAATGCGGCAGATATGGAGTTATCGACCTTGGTGATAGAGAAACTGTGCAAATTTCATGACCTTCCCTCTAAAGAGCAATTGCTGGCTGCTATAGGTGGCAAGAAGATAATCCTAGGTGAGGATGACCTGAATGCTTTGCGTGAAAAGACAAACAATGCTAACGGGTGGAAGAAATATCTCTCTTTCCCCTTTCCAACAGGACGTACCAACAAGAATAAGAAAGAGCTGCAGGAGAATGAAAAAAAGAAGAAGGTCAATGCCAAAGATATAGACCGGAAAAAGACATTGGAACTCACGGAAGAGTCAATCCAAGACAGTTATATTATGGCAGATTGTTGTCATCCTATCCCTGGAGACAATGTATTGGGATTCATCGATGATAATGACCACATTGTCATACATAAGCGTCAATGCCCCGTCGCTGCCCGCTTGAAGAGCAGTTATGGACATCGCATCTTGGCTGCCAAATGGAAAACACACAAGACTCTCTTCTTCCCCGTAAACCTCTATCTGGAGGGCATTGATGGAGTGGGGGTACTGAATGCCATTACTGAAATTATCTCCCGTCAAATGAACGTGAATATCCAGCGACTTTCTTTTGAGACAAACGATGGCATCTTTGAAGGTAAGATTCACTTGTATGTACATGATGTGGAAGATTTGAATACTATTTGCAAGAACCTGAAGAAGATAGATCAGATAAAGAATGTAAGTCGTATTGACCAATAAACATCTTGTATCATATTATCAGGACATAACCTTACATCAATCCCCACAACCACCATTATAGATTCGTTCAATAAAGGGTTGTGGGGATTGGTCTTTTTATATTTTCAAGTCATCAATAACTCTCTCTATATTGCAAAGGAGAAAAGCCTGTGTGGCGTTTGAAATAGCGACCGAAGAAAGAGGCGTTGGGAAAGTTGAGTGAATTGGATATCTCCTGTACGGTAAGGTCACTGCTATGTAATTTGGCTTTAGCATCCATGATGACGGCACTGGCAATGATGTCAGTAGCCAGTTTGGAACTGATTTCACGACAAATAGTACCCAGATACTTAGGAGTAATGCATAACTGGTTAGCATAGAAGGCCACACTACGCTCACGTGTGTAATGCTCGACAAGTAATGCCAGAAACTTTTTAAAGATAATGTTGGCTCTTCCTTGTCTCTCCATGGAAGCCTGTGGCAATTGTCTGCGATAAAGTGCTCCTAAGGTGTATAGAAGCGAGCTCAACAGACACTTGCGTGCTTCAGGCGAATTGCTGATTAACTTGTTTCCTTCTATGTCGTAGAA
>JAFXDL010000132.1 GCA_017516265.1 Bacteroidaceae bacterium | reverse complement strand
CGATATTCACATCCACATGCAGCGGAGTCACATCGTACTGGTCCTTCAATCCAAGGCTAACGAATGTGTTGGTGTCCTTGATACGATATACGAAATTACTTCGTCCCTGAATCATACCCTGATTCACCAATTTCTGGAAGGGTTCGTCCTTCACGCTCGTGCCCAGATCATACAAGAACTTGTTCCAGAAGCGGCTGTAAATCAAGTGACCCGTTGCATGTTCCGTACCGCCCACATAGAGGTCAACGTTCTGCCAATAGTTGGCAGCCTTTTCTGACAACAATGCTTCTTTGTTGTTCGGATCCATGTAGCGCAGATAATAAGCACTTGAACCGGCAAAGCCCGGCATGGTGTTCAGTTCGAGGGGGAATACGTTCACATTGTCAATGAGTGTGTTGTCCACCACTTCGCCCTTCTGTACATCCCAAGCCCACTTGGTAGCGTTGCCCAACGGCGGTTCGCCCGTCTCTGTGGGCAAGAATTTGCTTACTTCGGGCAATTCCAGTGGCAATTTGCTACTATCAATAATGTAAGGCATTCCGTCCTTGTAATATACAGGGAACGGTTCGCTCCAGTAGCGCTGACGACTGAAGATAGCGTCACGCAGGCGGAAGTTCACCTTTACACGCCCCAATCCGTGTTCCTTCACATATTTCTTGGTAGCGGCAATGGCCTCCTTGATGGTGAGTCCGTTCAACACGAGGTCACAATAGGGCGTTGCACCTTCCTTGGGCGAGTTAGTAACAATACCTTCCTTGGCATCGAAGCTCTCTTCGCTCACATCGCATCCCTCTACCAAGGGGATGATGGGCAGGTTGAAGTGCTTGGCGAAAGCATAGTCGCGGCTATCGTGAGCAGGTACGGCCATGATGGCACCCGTACCGTATCCGGCCAATACGTAGTCGCTGATCCAGATAGGCACAGCATCGCCTGTGAAGGGGTTGATGGCATACGAACCACTGAACACGCCCGTCACCCTACGGTCGCTGATGCGCTCACGTTCGGTACGCTTCTTTGTGCGGTCGAGGTAAGCCTCTACCTCTGCTTTCTGCTCAGGGGTAGTCAATTGGGGGACCAGTTCGCTTTCGGGAGCCAATACCATGAAAGTCACACCAAACATGGTGTCGGCACGAGTAGTAAAGATGGTGAATTCCATGTCGCTATCCTTCACCTTGAATTGGATTTCGGCACCTTCTGAACGGCCTATCCAGTTCTTCTGAGTCTCTTTCAGCGATTCCGTCCAATCAATCTTGTCCAATCCGTCGAGCAAGCGCTGGGCGTATGCACTCACGCGCAAGCACCATTGGCGCATTTTCTTCTGCACCACAGGGTGTCCGCCACGTTCGCTCACACCATCCACCACCTCGTCGTTGGCAAGCACGGTTCCCAGTGCCGGACACCAGTTCACCATGGTTTCACCCAAGTAAGCGATGCGGTAGTTCATCAGCACCTCTTGCTGTTCCTTCTCCGTCATGGCTTTCCATTCATCGGCAGTGAAGGTCAGTTCTTCGCTTTGCGCCACATCCAACCCTTCGGTACCTTTCTCTGCAAAGTGCTCCACCAACTTGCTGATGGGCTGAGCCTTCTGACAAGTGTTGCAATAGAAGTGCTCAAACATTTGCTGGAAAGCCCATTGTGTCCAGTGGTAATATCCCGGTTCGCAGGTGCGTACTTCGCGATCCCAGTCGAAGCAGAAACCTATCTTGTCCAGCTGTTCACGGTAGCGGTTGATATTGGCTTCGGTTGTCACGGCCGGGTGCTGTCCTGTCTGTATGGCATATTGCTCAGCCGGCAATCCGTAAGCATCGTATCCCATGGGGTTCAGCACGTTGAATCCCTGCAGACGCTTGTAGCGTGCATAGATATCACTGGCAATGTATCCCAACGGGTGTCCTACGTGCAATCCTGCTCCCGATGGATAGGGGAACATATTGAGTACATAGAATTTCTTTTTCGCATCGTCTTCGGCCACTTTGTAGGTCTTCTGTTCTACCCACCGCTGTTGCCATTTCTTCTCGATTTCTCTAAAATTATATTCCATAGCGGATATCGTTTGTTTTTTTGATTGATTATATACCTTATTATATTAACAAGGTGCAAAGGTAGAGAAAATTCCTCTATTATGAAGACAGAAGAACAAAGAATCTCATTTTTCTTTTGCAGAAACCTCATTAATAGGCATCATTTAAGGTCTTACTGAAAGGCATATTATGCTCTAACAAGCTCCGTGTGCGCACACAAAAAGCATACCTGTCAATTGACATAAATCAAAAAAACTGGCATTTTGAGGTTATAAACCTTACTTTTCTTGGTGATAACAGATAAATAGCCTTACCTTTGCAGCGTGTTTAAAAGACATCAGGATAACAAAGGATAACAACAATGCAGACAATCTGCAAAGAGCGTCTGAGAGATCAAAGTAATTATTGGTATTAATTTCAAAAGGTAAAAAGATTATGAGTATTTTAGCACCTGTCGCTTTTGCAATAGTAGCTATTGCAGCGATTGCAAGCAATGCTTCATTTTTTGCTGGGAATGTGAGGTAAAAGCTTGAAGAAATAAGAAAGAAACAGAGAAATTGATTATTGTTTAACACGAAAAGGGGATGTGTCGCATGTGACTCATCCCCTTTTTTAGTAGTTCTATAGATTCGCTTTATTTCTTCTTGCTCAGTTCTTCGGGTGTACGCCCTTCGTACTCGCAGATTGCCAATTTATAGTCTTCGGGAATCTGCATCGGTGTCTGGGCCTTCAGGTCATACACAACCATCACGGTACGACATTCGCATTTCACCATTTTCGTTTCGGGATCTATGGCACGTTGTAATAGTGTGAAACTCTTGTTGCCAAGTTCAACGGTGGTCGTCTCTATATTTACATTATCCATGAAGAATATGGGACTCATGAAATTAGCACTGATATTTGCTACCACAATACCTACCTCATTCCATTTCATCCGTCCCGAAAGTACATCTTTCACATAGGTGGTTTTTGCCAAATCATAGAGTGAAAAATAAACGGAGTTGTTCACATGACCAAACTGGTCAACGTCACTGAATCTGATTTGAGCCGGCATCGAGTGCCTGAATGTTGCATTTTCTATCATAGACACAATACTTTTTTATTCGGGCTGCAAAGGTAAGGATTTTGACCGAAACTATAACGTTTTCACTTCAAAAAGATACCTTTTTATAAAAAAAAGGAATAAATACACACCTTTTAATATCTTTTTGCCGATTCACAACTATTCAGCTATTGCCTTTTGGTAGAAAAGATTGACCCTTGAAGAATCAACTTAATGAAATCAAGAAAGCAATTTTGGCCTGTTCATGTCGTATCTTTATGTTACTGCCTCGCCGTTGGTAGTATACTGCCACCATGGCGGCAGATGTCTGCCAACGCCGTTGGCAGTGACTAAGTGTCAAACAGGAGTTCCTAGAGCGACAAACTTTTCGCCGAATAGTTATGCCCATTCAGCATCTTCCCCTTTTATACAGAAGACAATAGCAACCCGAAGAGATGAAATAGATAATCACCGCTGACACCCATCCGCCCAATACATCTATCAGGTAGTGCGCCTGGATATAGACCGTAGCCCCACAAAGCAGCAGATAGAAGGGGAGCATACCCCACATCAGTTTGCGGTTGGCCTTCCAAGCCAGTATCATCAGGATGGTGGACATCCCCACATGCGAACTGGGGAATGCTGCTGTAGGCCGTTCTCCCGTTGCTTGCGCACCCTCTACCAACCGATAGAAGAATCCATCAATGGCATCGGGATTGGGCAGTAACTCTGCATGGTGCAGAAAATAGTCCCCCACATTAGGGAAGAATCCCATACCTGCTTGCTCCAGACCTATGGCATTGAAGTAGAATTGCGGTCCTGTAACTGGCAGAAACAAATAGATGATATAGTAAAGCAAAAATGAACAAAGGACAATGAAGGAGGTCTTCATGAACCGCTCATAACGGGCAAAGAAACAGTATATCACTACAAGGAATATCATGGGGTAATAGGCCCAATACCCCATGTTGAAAGCTTCGCTCCACCATACCGTGTGGCACACTTGGCTGAAAAGCAGAGCTGGTTGGCATCCGAAAAGCGCCTGCTCCCACCCTGCAAACAGATGGTCCAGATTGGGGAATAGCCGGTTGAACTCATACGTATCGGGGTACCAATAGACCAACAGAGCCATCTGTGCCACCACGCGGACAAATGTGGTAAGCCGACAAGGTTTCCACTGGTACAGGGCGTAACACAGGGCTGTCATCCCAACGATGCCCATACGCTCCAGCAACTGTATTCCCGGAGTCGCCAGTTGCATATAGAAACAGGCAATCAGCACCGTTGTAAAGGCGTTGTATGCCAGACTGATCCGTTCGATAGCAAATAACCCGTTCTGCTTTTCTACGGGTTCGGTAAGAGTATTGATTATAGCCATTTTTCCTGTTTGTACCACGCAATGGTCTCCCGTACTCCTCGCTCCAGATCATATTGGGGTTCCCATCCCAACTCCTGTTTCAGTGGAGCCGTATCGCACTGCCAGTTGCGCTGTTTCATGATTTGATATTTATCTTTATTCAGTGTGCAGGTCTTACCTACGATTGAAGCCCCCCATCCGGCAACGTAGCTGATGAGTTTCAGCAACCACAAGGGGCTCTTGATGCGCAGCACCCAGGGATTTCCCAGTTCGCGTTGGATAAGGTCGCTGAACGTGCGGCTCTCATAGATGCCTCCGTCACTCACAAAATAGGCACGTCCTGCCACTCCCTTCTGCACCGCCCGATAGATGGCACTTGCCAAATCCTTCACATAGATGAAGGTAATCTCCTGCCGACGGAATCCCACGGAGAAGTCAGTGTGCCCCTGGATACTCTTTGCCATCAGGAAGTAGTCCTTTTCCCGAGGGCCATACACTCCCGTGGGACGGAAAATGACCGCCGGCAATTTCTCGCCCAATCCCTGCAAGTACTGTTCGGCACGCAGTTTGCTACGTCCGTAAGCGGTATTGGGACAAGGTGTGTCATGTTCGGTAATGGGCGCATACAGGCAGGCCGAACCATGGGGAAAGTCTGCATGTGCCACCTCCTCGCGAATGGGGCCAAACACACTGAGCGAGCTCAGATAGACAAACTGTCCGGGAGTCATCCCCACCTGCAACAGCCCTTCCACCAGGTGGCGGGTGTATAGATAGTTGTTTCGTTCGAAGTCCTCTTCCTTAGGACATTTGGTGACACCGGCACAATGAATGACCACATCCCACCCGGCGTGCTCCTGCTTGTGGATGGCCAACTGGGCCGACAACCTTTCGGGCGAAGAGAAGTCCAACTCTGCAAACTTCAACCGCTCATCCTGCAAGTAGCGCCTGCTACTGCTCCGTCGCACACCAGCCCACACTTCATGTCCTTGCCGGAGGCCCTCTTCACATAGGAAACTGCCAATGAAACCGCTGGCTCCGGTGACTAATATCTTCATACGTTTTTTCATTTTTCAGCTACATGTAGCCCGTCACTCTTTTATTTTTCGGCCGCGAAGATACTATTTTTATAAATAACTGTCAAAAAAACATCCAACCAAACGATTATTTTGTTTCCTTTGTTGGACAAAAACAGATATACCCATTTTTAAAACCGATAAAATCATGGGAAAAATAGAGAAAAGATCCGGCAAACGTCTCAACAAAAAGGCTATGGCCGAGTTGCTGATTGACTTCTTTCAGCAAAATCCTGATAAGGAATTCACAACGAAACGACTATTTTCAGACCTCGGTCTGAAGACACATCCGCTGAAGATGCTCTGCCTGGATGTGCTTTCCGACCTCCTCTTTGATGAATACGTCCGTGAAGTGTCACGCGGACGCTTCATGCTGTGCAACATCGAGCAGACGCTGGAGGGCATCTTCCAACGCAAATCCAGCGGGCGGAACACCTTCGTGCCCGATGACGGCAGCGAACCGGTATCTATTGCCGAGCGCAATTCGGGACATGCGCTCGACGGCGACCGCGTGAAGGTGGCCCTCTTTGCCAAACGACGGGGCAGGGAGAAGGAGGGTGAAGTCATCGAAATCATCCAGCGGGCCAACGACACCTTCGTAGGCACCCTGCGTGTCGAGAAGAACTATGCCTTCCTGCTAACCGAGAACCGCACATTGGCCAACGACATCTTCATCCCGCGGAGCAAACTGAAGAACGGAAAGGATGGCGACAAGGTAGTGGTGAAAATAGTGGAATGGCCCGAGGAATCACGCAACCCCATCGGACAGGTCATCGACATTCTGGGACGCACTGGCGAGAACAATGCCGAGATGCACGCCATTCTGGCCGAGTACGGACTGCCCTACAGGTATCCCGAGACGGTGGAGCGCGCTGCCGACCTGATACCCGACAACATCACCGAGCAAGAGATTGCCCGCCGCGAAGATTTCCGTGGCGTACCCACCTTCACCATCGACCCCTCCGATGCCAAGGATTTCGACGACGCCCTCAGCATACGGCCGCTGAAAGAGGGATTGTGGGAGGTGGGAGTGCACATTGCCGACGTCACCTACTACGTGTCCGAAGGCAGCATCATCGACAAGGAGGCCTACCGCCGTGCCACCTCAGTATATCTGGTGGACCGCACCATCCCCATGTTGCCCGAGCGCCTGTGCAACCAGCTCTGCTCGCTCCGCCCCGACGAGGACAAGTTGGCCTACTCCGTCATCTTCCACATCACCGACAAGGGCGAAGTGAAGTCCCACCACATAGCACGCACCGTCATCCGCAGCCAACGGCGGTTCACCTATGACGAGGCACAGGCGATTATAGAAGGAAGACCCCAGCCCAACCTTCCAGACCCCATCCCCTGCCTTCCCCAAGGGGAAGGAGTAGATACTTTTGTCACAGATGGAAGAAACATTTTACGCCCCTCCCTTGCGGAGGGGAAGGGGGAGGGTCCGTCTTTCAAGGATGAAATCCTCACCCTCAACCGCCTGGCGCAACGCCTGACGGAAAAACGCTTTGCCGCCGGCGCCATCAACTTCGACCGGGTGGAGGTCCGCTTCCGCATCGACGAGCACGGCAAGCCCCTGAGCGTCTATTTCAAGGAATCCAAAGAGGCCAACAAACTCATCGAGGAATTCATGCTGCTGGCCAACCGAACCGTAGCCGAAGACATCGGCCGTGTGCCCAAGAACAAGAAGGCCAAAGTCTTCCCCTACCGCATACACGACCTCCCCGACCCCGACAAACTGGACAACCTGCGGCAGTTCATCGCCCGCTTCGGATACAAACTGCGGGGCGGCACAGGCACCAAGACCGACGTCAGCAAGGCATTCAACAAACTGCTGGCCGAGGTGCACGGAAAAGCCGAACAGAACCTGATAGAGCTCATCTCGCTGAAAACCATGCAGAAGGCCAAGTACAGCACCCACAACATCGGACACTACGGACTGGCCTTCGACTACTACACACACTTCACCTCGCCCATCCGACGCTATCCCGACATGATG
>JAFXDL010000131.1 GCA_017516265.1 Bacteroidaceae bacterium | reverse complement strand
TTCAGGCGTTGTCCATCCTGACTCCTCATCCATCCGTAACCGCCTTCACTTCTTTGAAGGCTGATGTCCACTAACTGGTCGCGCTTCTCCACCGAGTCATACTGTTCGAGGTAGAAACGGTTGATGTGCATACAGATACTGAAGCAGACAAGGCTGGCCGCGAGGCCGACCACACTGATGATATTTTGCGAAAGATACTTGTGTATGTTTCGCCAAGCGATGGTAATGTTGTGTTCAATCATGCGTTTCTTTATTTTTTTATTTTCTCCTTACAAAGTTCTTGAATTATGCAAGAATAAAGTGTTAAACATGTGTTAATTCGCATTTTTGACCCTAAAAACGTCTAATTTTTAGACACTCGTTTAGGGTGAATGGGCGGTATTATGCCTTTTTCGTTGTATCTTTGCGCAGAAAATCTGAAATTGATGAAACTATGAAACTGACAACCTACTGCTTTTCGCCCACAGGCACTTCGCGCAAGAACATGATGGCCGTGGTGAAAGGATTGAATCCGAGCAATGCGACACATTGCGACTATACCTATAATAATATAAAGGATGAAGGCACATTGGGTGCTGAAGACTTGGCTCTGTTTTCTGTCCCCGTCTATGGCGGTAAGGTAGCTCCTACGGCATTGGAGCGCATGGCGCAGGTGAGGGGCGAGAATACTCCGGCTATCCTGCTGGTGACCTATGGTAACCGCAATTTTGAACAAGTGCTTGTCCAACTGGCCGACTTTGTACGCGAACGCGGATTCCGTCCTATTGCCGCCGCGGCCTTGGTGGGCGAACATTCCTATAGTAATGCGCAATATCCCATAGCCGTAGGCAGGCCCGATGCGGCCGATTTGTCTTCGGCTGAGGAATTTGGTAAGCGGATAGCCGATAAAATTCAGGATGTTGACAAGGAGGCATGGGAGATAGACATAGCCCGCGACATGCCCCAGTTGGAGACTCCCGAAGCATCGCTTCAGGCATTCGTGGCCTTTGTTCAGGAGTACACACGCCAACAACAGGCAAACCCTGTGAAGATATATCCTGCCGCCGCACCCGAAGCATGTATTCATTGCAGTGTGTGCGTAGAGCTTTGCCCCACACAAGCCATAGTCGTAGGATGTGAGGAGGTGACTGATGCCACGCGTTGCATCCGTTGTTGTGCATGTGTGAAAGGATGTCCTACGGGAGTGCGCACGTTCGATTCTCCTTTTGCCAAACCCCTCTCGGAGAACTTCCAAATGCGTCGCGAACCGTTATATCTTCTTTAAATCATTGGATATTCAAAGATATTTATGTATCTTCGCGCCGCAAAATGTTGAGAAACAATTTTAAATCTATAAACTCTTAAAAAATTAAATTATCTATGTTTGAAGGACAACCTAAAGGGCTTTGGGCCTTGGCGCTTGCAAACACGGGAGAACGTTTCGGTTACTACACCATGTTGGCCGTATTCCTCCTTTTCCTGCAAGCCAATTTTGGATTCTCCGTAGGAGTATCAGGTACAATTTATTCCACTTTCTTGGGATTAGTTTATTTCTTCCCCCTCTTTGGAGGTATGTTGGCCGACAAGTTCGGCTTCGGACGTATGGTGACCATCGGTATTGCCATTATGTTCTTGGGTTATCTGTTGCTTTCGTTACCGTTGGGTGCCGATTGGGTAGCTATTGCCGGCATGGGTGCAGCTCTGTTGCTCATTGGTTTTGGTACAGGTCTGTTCAAGGGTAACCTCCAGGTGATGGTGGGTAATTTGTATGATGATCCCAAGTATTCGGCCAAGCGCGATTCTGGCTTCAGCCTTTTCTACATGGCCATCAATATTGGTGCCATGTTTGCCCCCTCTGCTGCTATTGGTATCATGAACTGGGCACAGACATCGTTGGGCATTAGCGAAGCCGATTCTTATCACTTTGCCTTTGCTGTAGCTTGTGCATCGTTGATTGTTTCCATTGCCATCTACTATTGCTTCCGCTACACATTCAAGGATGCTGACCGTGCCAAGACAGCTGTAGCCAATAGCAACGAACCTGCCGCTGAGCAACTGACTCCTGCACAAACCAAAGAGCGTATTATTTGTCTCTGCTTGGTATATGCCGTTGTTATCTTCTTCTGGATGGCTTTCCATCAGAACGGTGCCACACTGACTCAGTTTGCCAAAGACTACACAGCTACCAGCTCAACGGGTATCGAGAGTATGATGTTCGACGTGGTAAACCTCGTCTTCTGTATCTTCATCGTCTATGGTCTTTTCGGACTTTTCCAAAGCAAGAGTGCTAAGGGTAAGGGTATTTCTGCTGTTATTATCTTGGCAGCCGTAGGCGGTTTGGTTTGGAAGTATGGTACATTGGCCGCTACAACCGTTGTTGATGCTCCCATTTTCCAACAGTTCAATCCTTGCTTCGTAGTGGCTTTGACTCCTGTATCGGTAGCTCTGTTCGGTGCTTTGGCCAAGAAGGGAAAAGAGCCTTCTTCTCCTAAGAAGATAGGTTTGGGTATGTTGGTTGCTGCCATCGGTTTCGTCATTATGATTGCTGGTTCTATTGGTCTTCCTGCACCTGCTGAACAAGCTGCTTTGGGTGATGCAGCCGTGCGTGTTTCTCCCAATTGGTTGGTAAGTACCTATCTGGTATTGACCTTTGCTGAGCTGTTGCTTTCACCCATTGGTATTTCATTTGTGACCAAGGTGGCTCCTCCCAAATACAAGGGTATGATGATGGGTGGTTGGTTTGTGGCTACAGCCGTAGGTAACTTCCTCGTAGCTATCCCGACACTGATGTGGGGTGCCGACCTTACTATTGTTTGGGGCGTACTCGTTGCCATCTGTTTGGTTTCTGCTCTCTTCATCTTCTCTATCTTGAAGCGTTTGGAGAAAGTGGCATAAATAAAGAAGTAACACTGGATAGATAAAAAAAGGCTGTGTCAGCATCGTGACACAGCCTTTTTTGTATGGTTGCAAGATTCCTTTTTTTTCTTTTTCTTACGACAATCCGTCAATCTGTCCATCCTTGATGTCGATATGCAGGGCTTGCGGTTCTTTCGGAAGGCCGGGCATACGCAGGATGTCTCCAGCAATGACCACCAGCATTTCTGCACCACGATTGATGACAATGTCGCGCACATGAAACTCCATGTCGTCGGCCGTGCCGTACATCTTCGGGTCGGTAGAGAAGGAGTATTGTGTCTTGGCAATACAGATGGGGAAGTGGGCCACGCCCAACTGCTCCACCTTCTTCAGCATCTTGCGGGCTGTCGTGCTATAGGTTATCAGGCTGGCTTTGTAGATGTTGGTGGCCACTTTGGAAATCTTTTCCTCTACGGTATCATTGTCTTCGTAAGCAAAGCGCAAGGGCGCCGAGGCTTCATTGGCAATTTTCTCAACCACCAGTCGGGCCAGTTCGGTTGCTCCTTCACCACCTTCAGCAAAGGCATTGTTGATGGCAAAACCCACGCCCAGCACTTCTTCGCAATGATGGCGCACCATAGCCACCTCCTCATCAGTGTCCGAGGCAAAGCGGTTGAAGGCTACGACTACCGTTTGTCCGAAGGATTGGAGATTGCGGATATGTTTGTCGATATTGCAGAATCCCTGCTCCAATGCTTCGGTGTTTGGTTCCTTGATTTTGTCTTGAGTCACGCCGCCGTGCATCTTCAGACCTTGTGCCGTAGCCACTATGACGGTCAGGCGCGGTTGCAATCCGGCTTTGCGGCACTTGATGTCATAGAACTTCTCGGCCCCCAGGTCAGCTCCGAATCCGGCTTCTGTGATGACGTATTCTCCGAAAGTCATGGCCAGTTTGGTTGCCAGCACCGAGTTGCATCCGTGGGCAATGTTGGCAAAGGGGCCGCCGTGTACAAAGGCTGCTCCGCCTTCTGTCGTCTGTACCAAGTTGGGATGCATGGCATCGCGCAGAAGTACGGTGATGGCTCCGGCCACGCCCAAGTCCTTTACGGTGAAAGGCTTGTTGTCCAATGTGATGCCTAACAGGATATTTTCAATGCGTCGGCGCAGGTCCTCCTCATCCTTAGCCAGACAGAGGATGGCCATGATTTCAGAAGCCGGGGTGATGTCGAAGCCCGATTCTTGGGTCAATCCGTTGCTTTTGGGGCCAAGGCCAGTGACGATGTAGCGCAATGAACGGTCGTTCACATCGAGAACTCTTCGCCAGAGGATTTCTTTCAATCCGAATCCATTGTCCTGATTCTGATACAGGTAGTTGTCCAGCAGAGCAGAAATCATATTGTGTGCCGAGGTGATGGCATGGAAGTCGCCCGTGAAGTGCAGGTTTATTTTCTCCATGGGAAGCACCTGGGCATAGCCTCCACCGGCCGCTCCGCCTTTCATGCCGAAGCAAGGTCCTAATGATGGTTCGCGCAGAGCCACGATGGCTTTCTTTCCTAACTTCTGCAAGCCCAAGGCCAGTCCGATGGAGACAGTAGTCTTTCCGATACCGGCTTTGGTGGGGGTGATGGCCGTCACCAGTATCAGATTGCTTTGTTTTACCCGTTCTTCATCAATCAGCCTTCCATCCACTTTGGCAATGTAGCGGCCGTAGTTCTCTATTCCTTCACGTGGTATGCCGGTTTCGTCGGCCACTTGTTTGATTTTCTTCAGTTGTACGCTTCTAGCTATTTCAATGTCTGATTTCATATTTCATATGTTAGCATTGTTATTCTTTCATTTCTTTCTTCAGTCGTTCGCATGCCGTAGTTATCATGTCCCGTGTCCCGCTACCGTTCGACACATATTCCATGACCATGTTGGCATAGTCAATGGCACTGGTCAAGGCTGGGACAGGTCTTGCGGCTGCCTTCTTCCGGGCATCCTTGAGCAAGGCGATTAGTGGCTCCAGTTCTTCCAACTCGGCCAGATTGCCCGGGCGCATGGTGTTGATGGCCGCATTGAGCGAGGCGGTGACGGTGCCGACCTCGTCCGTAGTGGCAGTGGCTGATTCATACACCTGCTTGGCTGCGGCCAAGGCATTCATCAGGTTGCCATATCCACGGGAAGCCCACGGGGCATATTCGGGCACCTTCACCTCCAGTGCCAGCCACGCCTCTTGTGCCTGCTTACGGTCTTCGGCCACTTGGATAAGTTCCTTCAGGGGTTGCTTGTCCACGAGTTGCAACGAATCGTATTTATGCTTGTCGTCTGTCAGATGAATGCGCAGATAGTGGGTGGAGTTGCGGTCGGCATAATAGTCGGGCACGAAGGTGAGGTCACCCAAAGTGAGCGTATAGAGGTTGCCGTGTGTGCCTTCTTCGGTAGTCGGGCCATTGGCTTTGATTCTTTCCAAATGTGAGTTGATGTATATGTTGCTCTCCGTCCAATTGGTTATCCCAGTGGTGGCCATGGCTAAAGGGCCGTACATCAGCGTGCCAGCCCATGCTGATGGGAAGGCCGTGTTCGTTTCACCCGGAGCCGTGGCGGCTGTCTTCATCTTGTCGGGGCCGTAGTGGATGTGTTTGCTGAATGGCATGATGACCTCCACTACATCTTCCTGCTTCCATCGGCGGGCGGGAATCTCTACGTATGACGATGGCTGGTACTCCGTGGCAATGGATTGTCCGTTCAGCTTCACGTCAAACCCTTCGGTAGCCCAGTAGGGGACACGCAACTTCATGGCAAATCGGGCTTTTCCTTCGGTGATGCGGATGATTGAGTGTTCGGCCGGCCAGCGGCATTCCTGCTGAAGTGTTATTCCTTTCTCCTTCCACATGGCCGTGGTGGGCAGATAGAGTCCCACCCACAGGGTATTCTTGGAGGTGAAATAGGCTGCTTCCTGATATTTTACATGATTTTCGGAACCCGTTCCTCCGCAGCACGACTCTTGCGGAGTGCGGTTGCCCCACGGTTTGGAGGCATTGAGCCCTACGGCATAGTGATAGGTTGTCATGTAATGGGTAGGGTGGAGTGAACCTACAATCTGGTTGTAGAGCACCCGCTCGTAGTAATCCATGTAAGCCGCATTGTCGGGGTCGTAGCAGTTGAGGTCCTTGGTCAGCTTGGCCAGGTTGTAAGCACAACAGGTCTCGTTCAGTGTCGGGTTGGGGCAGAGCTGGCCATTGTGATCGGCGGCCACATTGGTGTTCATGCTCAGTATTTGTGTGTAGGGCTGGCGGAACATTTCGCCATTGCCCACACCGCCTGTGGAGTAGGCATAGCGTCCCTGAATCATCTGCCAGAAGTTCAGTGCCAGGTTGTAGTAGTAGGGCTTGCCGTTTCCCCGATAGCTTCGCAGGGCGCTGGTAATCTTGGGGATATGCTGGTTGGCATGGCGGGTGCGGATGTCATCGATGTTCTTTGACAAGGGGTCGAAGAAAGCAGGGCTGTCGAAAAACGAAGCCGCTTCCAGTAACTTCTCTTTCTCCTTCTTGTCCTTCACCATTTCGGACAGGCGGCTCAGCGATTCGCCCGTGCCACCGTCTTCACCGGCAATGTACATATTCCACATTTCATAGCGGTTGCCAGGTATGGCACGTCTCTCTTCGCGTGTGCCCTCTGTCTCGACAAAGGTGCGGTAGTGCAACCGGTTCCATATCCACAGGCCCATGTCCTTGGCTATCAGCAGGGCTTTGTCGGCTATCTCCTTGTCGTCCACGTAGGTGGCAATGTCGATAAGTCCGGCCAACTGTTTGTGGATGGAGTAGTAGGGAGCCCACACCCAGTCGTTGTTGTTGTAGGGGCGGTACATCTCTATCAGCGCCGCGTGGTGGGCAGGGATGGCATTCAGGTAGCCATATCCGTAGCGGGCATACTCCCTCTTGTGTTGGTCAAAGGCTTCCCATGTGCCCTTCATGGTGCGTAGTTCCTCTTCGGGGGCAAAGTCGCGGGCCTCCCAGTATCGGCCCAGTGAATCGCTCCATACGAAGGTGCGCTCTTGGCACAGGCGCAGTTCGTTCACCATGCGGCAGATGCGGCTACGTAGGGAGTCCTTGATGGCGGCATCGTCAGCACTGGCAAAGGCAAAGGCCAGGGCAGACATGTAGTGTCCCGAGCCGTGTCCCTTCAGTTTGGTGGTGGGCGAGTCCCATCCGTCAGAGCGGGTATATCCCTCAGTGGGCAGGCCGTAGGTATCGCGGTAGTTGTAGAGTTGTTGGCTGACGTCCCAGCTGAGTATGGTGCGTATGGCCAGGTCGCGGTTGCTGGTCAGGCGGTTGTTCCCATCCACCGTCACTTGGTCGAGCGGAAGCGGTTCGGCCACAGGCTTTTGTGCCGGACTCTTGTATTTCCCCTTCACCACGTCGATGGCGGCTTTGATGGGATAACCTTGCGGAGTAGTGAGGTCTCCCAATACGAAACCCTCTATCTCGTAGCTCCTTCCCGCAGGGTAGATTGAGTCGTTGGCCTGCTCCTGTTCGCTGGCCAGTGTACTGTTGCTCCAGCGCACTTGTCGCCAGGCGCAGGTGCTGTCATTGTATGTCACCCACACCAGATGGGGCAGGCGGGGTACCGTCCCTACAGGCGACTCCACACGGATACTTTCCACGTGTGCAATGCTCCGTTCCTTCTCCTCTCCCTTCTCAGCCTTCGCCTGTGTGGGCAGGCAGATTGCGGCCGTCATACATATATAATAAGATATAAGTCTTTTCATGGATACTATATTTTTTTTCTAGATTCTTTATGAATGGCAAAAATAAGGATTATATTTGAATCTTAAAAGGAAAAGGGGGAATAAATGAATGCCGAGGTGGAAGAACTGTTTGTAATGACGGTGAGTTCGATATAAGAATGTGTCTTTTTATAGAAAAGGTTGACTCTTAAAGAATCAACTCAATGAAAGAAAGAAAAAAGCAAATTAACCTGACCCGTTCCGAACGTAATGCTCTTTTGCATGAATTATTGGAGCATTACTATGTGAATCATGGTAGTATT
>JAFXDL010000130.1 GCA_017516265.1 Bacteroidaceae bacterium | reverse complement strand
GGTTGAAGGCGTTGATGCCTTTCACGAACCGGGCCAGCGAGTCGGCCGGAGTCTGTGCCACAGCTGCCGACAGGGCAGCCAGGGCAGCAATGAGTATGATGCTCAGTCGTTTCATAGTCATTCAGTATTTGGATTCTTCACTCTTCGTTCTTCACTTTCCGGGTGATTGAGGGGGGCTAATAAATCACCCTTCCCTGTTTCTCCCTGTCAGGCGAGGTGTATTCGTTGCGCACGGTCAGTCCCTGATAGCGTCTGGCACCATCGGTGTTGTGGCGGCGTTGCATGCCTCCCTCGAACAGGTCAACAGTCGTCACCTTCTCGGGCAGTGCGGGGAACACCAGTACGAAGCGGATGTACTCTTCCTGCTGGCCGACTACCCAGAAGTGGGTGTCCAGTGGGAAGTGCTCCACGCCGGCAATCATGTAGCGGTCTCCCGTCTTGGGGTCAATCAGCATCATGTCATCGCTGAAGTTGAAGAACTCCCACTCCCAACGCACTTTGTAGGCCACCGTCACGTAGGTGCATCCCTTGCCGCGATAGATGCGGTAGTGGTCCTTGTCGTTGTGGAACACCTGTTGGTAGGTGGTGTACACATCGGTATAGGCGGGGAAAGAGTTTTCGTCCTGTACATTGTAGCCAGCCGCTTTGGGACGTCTCAGCGTGGGAGCGCTGTTGTCCGGCTTGTCGCTCTTCTCCACGGGGTGGGTGCAGGCGGCCTGTAGTGCTTTGTCCCTGATGGTCTTTATGGATGCCCTTTCGAGGCTCTTCACCTTGTGGGTCTGGTTCTCTTTGTGTGGGAAGTTCAGGGTCACCTCCTTCACCTTGCTTCCCAAGGGTGGGAACACGTAGGTCACCTGCAAGGGGACCTCGCGGTAGTTGTTCACCTCCACGCTCTGCACATCGTTGGCTATTCCCTGTACCCGGCGCAGCATGTACTTGTCGCCCGTGGCCGTGTCCGTCAGATACATCTCGCGGTGCAGGCTGATGATTTCCTTGTCGCTCTTCGGACATTCGTAGCAGACGAGGTGGGTTTCATCGGCATAGCGCACCAGGTGGTACTTGGGCGTCAGCTGCAGGTACTCGCTGTAGGTAAAGGGAGCCGTGGGCAGATGTACCTCCTGGATATGACGCGTTTGGGGTGTGGCTGAGGCTTTCCCCTTGTTGTAGTCGGGTGACGATGGGGCATCGACAATCTCAAAGTTTGTGTTTACTGCACAGCCGTAAGCATTGGGGTGGGTATTGTTCTCAAACTCCCAGGTGGCGTTCTTGTAGGCAGCCTTTATGACAATCTTCAGTTGGCGTTCCGGTGGGAAAAGCTTTCCGTGCTGTTTGAGTACGGCCTCCACTTGGGGGCGGATTTCCTTGTTCAGGCGTGCACGGCCATCCTCCATCTTTAGCAGGGCTGCTTTTAAGTTGTTGGTTCTCCTTTCCTTATACTCCTCGTATGTGGGGATAGCTCCAGGAGGTATAGGCTCGGTCTTGAGGGCTTGTTGGAACTCCTTTTCAGTCATGACGGGCTTCTGTGCCATCTTGTTCATGTCGAACCAACCTCTGAAGAAAGCCTGCAATGCTTCGTCCTGCTCTCTCAGCGAAGCGTCGTTGGTGATGGATGATTCGTTTGCTGAGGTGTTGGTTTTAGCCTGTGCTTTCTCTGTCGGCAGGAGTCCTTCGGGAAGCGGTTTTCCCTTTTCCCATAAAAACTGGCTCGTTAACTCTTTTCCTTTTTCCTTTTTGACATGTATTTCATGTGTGCCAAGGTCGATGGTGAAGTACAGGTCTTTTCCCAAGTAGTCATCAGTACTGTATTTCTTGATGGCATTCCTTACTTGATTGGCTACTCCCTCGTTTACGTCCTTCAAAAGGTGTTCGATGTAGAGCTGCTTCACCGTCCACGTGAGTTCTTTGCTTTGATTTACCTCAGATGCTTTTGGCAGGTCTGGTTGAATTTTCTTGGCGATTTTGTACTCGTCAGTGCTAACCCCTGATATATTGGGAGAGTAGTAGAGTCCCCATGACGTGAAACACATGAAGAGTTGCTTATATGTTTTTGATGCAGCATCCTCCTTCATCCGTAAAATCTCTTGTTCCGTGAGAGGGCCGACCGTTATGCCCGAGCTTCTGGGCCTCTTCTTGAACGTCCATGTCTTGTTGAAAGCGTCGGACTTTATGGTTATGTAGAGGTCCTTTTCACGCGGAATAATCCAACCATATTGCTTAAGCAGTTCTTCTACCTGAGGACGGATTTCGCCGTTCAGTTTATTGAGGTAACGTGACAATAACTGTGTCTCCAAAACTATATTTGTATTCCAATTCTTGCTATACTCTTCGTAGGAGGGGTATTCCTCCATGTCAATGTTCTTTTCTTCATACTCTGACTTCGAAAGGAATACGCCGTTTTCGCTCAACTCGAACCAGTTGGCTATGAAACGCTGCAACGCATCGTTTTGTGCTTGGTAGGACGTGTCAATGGCGACCTCTTCCATTGAGAGTACTTGCGTGGTAAAGGTGGTGTCAAATGACTCTTCAAAGGCAGTTGTCGGAACCTCTTTTTCCTCCTTTGCTGTAATGCCTTGTTGCTCAGATATGGCGTGGCTATCCACTCCTTCCCCTTGGGGAAGGTTGGGAAGGGGTCTCTGTTCCTTCACTTTGTACACCGTTTCCGCTTCGCCCACCGTGCAGCACATCAGGGCCACCACGAGCAGTATCCATGCCGCTGTTCCGGCCTTGGCCAGCGAAGTCATGCGGTGGTTGGTGCTTTGCAGCATTTCCACAAAGCGGCGGCGGATGAAGGAGTGGTTGAATCCGTTGGCTATCACAATGTCGCCGTGCAATACCTCCTCGATGAGGATGGCCTGATAGGCATAGACATCCTCGCCCGTGCCAAGTACTTCGCTGTCAGCCTCAAACTCGTGCACGTTGCGCAACTCCTGCCGTGCCCACCACAGGAAGGGGTTGAACCACAAGAGACGGGTGATGGCCTCGGCCACCCACACGTCCACGTAGTGGCGGTGCAGGATGTGTGCCCGTTCGTGGGCGAGTATCATGCGTCGCTGTGTCTCCGTCAGGTTCACCGGCAGGAAGATGGTGCGGTGGAACGAGAAGGGGGCCTGTACCCCTTCGCCTGTCAGGATACGGATGCCCGTCTCCTTCTCCTCCTCCGTGCCGGATGCCTCCTTGCGCAGACGGCGAACCAGCACCAAGTTCACCACAAAGGGAATGCAGAACAATAGGATGATGAGGGCATAGAGTAGGCACAGACCAAGACCCCACCCCTTGCCCTCCCCAAGGGGAGGGAGTGAAATGTCTTGTCCTTCAGCGAGGGTGGCGCTATTGGTTTCTTCTTCGATGAATGGTTCAGATACTATTTCAGAATCTGTCACTTTCTCTTTGGATGGGTTAGTGACGTGTGGTGTATCTACGCCCCTCCCTTGGGAGGGGATGGGGGAGGGTCCGGTGGGTCCGATGGGTTCGTTAGGTCCAGTGGGTCCGCTCATCACTTCCACCACCACCGGTTCCGGTTTGTACACCTCTACCTGTAGCAGGGAGATGGCCAGGGCCACGATGGGCATGGTGAGCAGATACATGCGCTTGGCGTGATAGGTGGCTTGCTTGCGCCACACGACCCAGTAGAGGGCCATCAGCAGGGCCGATGCCAGCAGGAAACGGCCTGCAAGGAGTAGGATGGGAGAGAACATGATAATTATGTTTTTTGTTTTGTGAGTTCTGAGTTTTGAGTTCTGGGTTCAGAGTCAGTTCTTAGGAATTTCTTCTTCATGTATTTTCGGTCCTCCACCCTTCGAGGGGGAGAGTTAGAGGGGGGCTTTCTGATTCTTCCTCAGCAGCGCCACAATGCGTTCCACCTCGTCGGCGGCCAGACGCTCGCGTTCGGCAAAGAAGGAGAGCAGGGCTGAGAAGGAGCCTTTGAACAGGGTGTTGCGCGTCTCCTCCATGAAACCTTGGGTGTATTCCTCGCGTGTCATGATGGGGGAATAGACGTGAGCCTTGCCCTGCAGGGTGGCCTTTACGATGCCCTTCTTGGTCAGTACGCGCATCACGGTGAGTGCCGTGGTGTAGGCTGGTCGCGGTTCGGGCATCATTTCTATCAAGTCGTTCACGGTCGCTTCCCCTTTGTCCCAGAGGAGGTTCATCAGGTGCAGCTCCGACTTGGTGAGGCTGCGGTGTTTCGTGTCGAGGTTCATTTCCTTTAATTATTAATTATGACTGCGAAGCTGATGAGAGCTACGCTCGAACTAATTATGAATGGTGAGTGCTTCACTCTTATCGGCAGCAAAGGTAAACGGTACTGAAATACTTTGCAACTATTTTAATAGTAGGTGAAATGTTTTTAAGGATTGTTAGTACTTCTAGAGGCTTGTGACCGTTCTGCTGTTCCCTCTTCTGAGAGCAGAACGGTGTGGATACACTTGGTTTTGCTTACACTTTGTCAATCCCGAGGGAGTGAAAAGTGGTTGCAGTTCTGTATAAATATGCAAGAATAGGGGTGATACTGTATATTTATGCAGGAATAAGTGCCGTTTTACCCCTTTTCTGAGGGAACATTTTCTGAAGAAAAGTATCATCTGGGATGGCCAAACGGAGGAGGAAGTGGCGCATGTCGGTATCCTTTCGGAGACGAACAGCTGTTTGTCAGCTGACGGACAGCTGTCCGAGTAGTCTATGGACAGCTGTCCGTCAGTAGTCCGTTAGCTGTTTGTCCCGTGTCCGACAGCTGTCGGACACCTGATAGATTGAATTTTGACAGGTGTCCGCCTGTTTTTTGCTACCGTCAGTTTCTTCTCAGCTTCCCTTCGGGCCAGTTCTAGTGCCTGGAATTTGCCTGTTATGGTATGTTGTATCTCTGTATATTGCAGTGCCTCAATGTGATACGTGTGTCAGAAACGCTGAGAATCCCGTATTTCCGGTCAATTTCTCTTTTGAACGGAAATACGGGATTCTCGCAATGGGAATATACAATTTGACAATTTGTCAATGCAGGAGCCTTAGCAGATAGTGGTTCCCTGTGTGCCGTCAATGGCTGAGGCCAGTGTGATGATGACGCGGCTGACACCGGCATCGATGGCCTGGAAGGAGTTTTCCAGTTTGGGAATCATGCCGCCTTGGATGGTGCCGTCGGCCACCAGTGCGTCGAAGTCGGCACGGGTGATGTGGGGGATGACACTGTCATCGTCGTTCTCGTCGCGGAGCACACCTTTCTTTTCGAAACAGAAGATGAGTGTCACGTCGAACAGGCGGGCCAGCGCTTTGGCTGTCTCTCCGGCAATGGTGTCGGCATTGGTGTTCAGCAGGTGTCCCTGCTTGTCGTGAGTGAGGGGAGCCATCACGGGCACCACTCCTTCACTGATAAGTTTGCCCAGAAACTCGGCATTCACCTCGTCCACATCGCCCACGAAGCCGTAGTCAACATCCTTCACCGGGCGCTTGTGTGAGCGGATGACGTTCATGTCGGCACCCGTCAGTCCCAGGGCATTCACTCCGTGAGCCTGCAGGCCGGCCACAATGTTCTTGTTCACCAGACCGCCATACACCATTGTCACCACCCGCAGGGTGTCGGCATCGGTGATGCGGCGTCCGTTTACCATTTTACTCTCGATGCCCAACTGGGCTGCCAGGCGGGTAGCCGAGCGGCCACCGCCATGAACCAGAAGTTTCTTGCCGGGGATAGCGGCAAAGTCGGTCAGCAGGCGTTGCAGGGTCTCTTCTTCCTCCACAATCTTTCCGCCTACTTTGATGATGGTCAGTTTTTCTTTCATTATAATACTGTGTAATGATAGGAGTTCAGGAGTTCAGAAGTTACAGGAGTTCAGACAAATGTTTTGCATATTGTCAGCTTTACTATTGTCTGAACTCCTGTTACTCCTGTCACTTCTGAACTCCCATAAATATTATTCCAAATACGTATATCCATACAGTCCCGAGCGGTAGTTGCTCAAGAACTCTTTTCCTTCCTCGACGGTGATTTTTCCCTCCTTGACGGATTGTGTCACCCAGGTCTCCAGTGTGCGCACCAGTTTCTTGGGATTGTACTGCACGTAGTCGAGCACCTCGGCCACCGTTTCACCATCAATCAACTGGTCGATGGAGTAGCCCTTGGAGTTGACCGACACGTGTACGGCATTGGTGTCTCCGAAGAGGTTGTGCATGTCGCCCAGAATCTCCTGGTAGGCTCCCACGAGGAACACTGCCAGGTAGTAGCTCTCCTTGTCGCGTAGCGAGTGGAGGGGCAGGGTGGTGGTGTCGGGGCGTGAAGTGACGAAGTTGGCAATCTTGCCATCGGAGTCGCACGTCATGTCCTGCAGGGTAGCTTCGCGGTCGGGCCTTTCGTCCAGACGCTGGATGGGCATGATGGGGAACATCTGGTCGATGGCCCATGAGTCTGGCAATGACTGGAAGAGCGAGAAGTTGCAGAAGTACTTGTCGGCCAACAGTTTGTTCAGCTTTCGGAATTCCTCGGGGCAGTGCTTCATGTGGCTGGCAATGGAGTTTATCTCGCGGCAGATGCTCCAATAGAGCTTCTCGATTTGTGCCCGTGTATTGAGGTCAACGATGCCGTGACTGAAGAGGTCGAGTGCCTCCTCGCGTATCTGCTGGGCATCGTGCCAAGGCTCGAGGATACTGCGCTGGCTCAGGTTGTCCCATATCTGGTACAGTTCCTTCACCAGTTCGTGTGCATTCTCGTCGGGCTCCCAGCTGTCGTCCATTTCGGGCAGTGAGGCCGTCTCCAATACCTCGAAGATGAGTACCGAGTGGTGCGCCGTCAGGCTGCGGCCCGTCTCTGAGATGATGTTCGGGTGGGCGAATCCGTGCTTGTTTGCTGCATCCACAAAGGTTGAAACAACGTCGTTGACATACTCCTGCACCGAGTAGTTCACCGAACTTTCGCTGCTCGATGAGCGAGTGCCGTCGTAATCCACTCCCATGCCGCCGCCGGTATCAACAAACTCGATGTTGAAGCCCATCTGATGCAGCTGTACGTAGAATTGTGAGGCTTCGCGCAGGGCATTCTTGATGCGGCGTATCTTGGTTATCTGGCTGCCGATGTGGAAGTGGATCAGCTTCAGGCAGTCCTTCATGTCCTTCTTCTCCAACAGGTCGAGTGCTTCGAGCAGTTCGCTGGAGGTGAGGCCGAACTTGCTGGCATCGCCACCACTCTCTTCCCACTTGCCGCTTCCGCTGCTGGCCAGCTTGATGCGGATGCCGATGTTGGGACGCACCTTCAGCCGTTTGGCCATCCGGGCAATGATGTTCAGTTCGTTCAGTTTCTCCACGACCAGGAAGATGCGCTTGCCCATCTTCTGGGCCAACAGGGCCAGTTCGATGAAACTCTCGTCCTTGTATCCGTTGCACACCACCAAGGAGTTAGGGTCGGTGTTCACGGCAATGACGGCATGCAGTTCGGGTTTCGAGCCGGCCTCCAGTCCCAGGTTGAATTTCTGTCCGTGGGTAATCATCTCCTCCACCACGGGACGCATCTGGTTCACCTTGATGGGGTAGATGATGAAGTTTTCGCCGTTGTAGCCGTATTCTTGGGCAGCCTTTTGGAAACAGCAGGAAACTTTCTCGATACGGTTGTCCAGAATGTCGGGAAAACGTATCAGCATGGGAGCCGATACATCGCGTAGTTGCAGTTCGTCAACCAACTCTTTCAGGTCAACGGACACTCCGTCTTTCTTCGGGGTAACTGCCACGTGTCCTTTCTCATTGATGCTGAAGTAGCTGGTACCCCATCCGGTGATGTTGTACAACTCCTCAGAGTCTTCAATGCGCCATTTTCTCATTCTTTACTATCAGTGTTTATGATTTATATATTTAGGAGTAATCGGGGTTGTCGGAATAGTCTGAGTAATCGGAGTAATCTGAATCATCTGAATACTCGGAGTTCATGCAATAGTGCCGTTGGTTTGAACCTTAAACCTTGAACCTTAAACCTTGAACTTTAAACTTTAAACCTTGAACTTTAAACTTTGAACCTTAAACTTTAAACCTTGAACTTTGAACTCAAAACTCAGAACTCTGAATCACCTTCTCCACCAACATCTGTGCCGCCTCTTGTATGCGGGTTCCGTTGTCCAGCAGGCCGGTGTCGAATATCAGGCGGGCTTGGTTGTAGTAGGATTCGCGTTTGTCAAGGGATTCGCGGATGAAGGCATCCAGTTCCTCATCGTTCTTTTGTGCTATCAGGGGGCGTTTTTGCTTGCCCATACGCAAGTGGGTACGGAGGGTTTCGGGGGTTGCTTTCAGATAGACGGTCACCCCTTGTTGGTTCATGTACTCCATGTTGTCGAAGAAGCAGGGGGTTCCACCACCGGCCGAGATTACCACGTCTTCAAATTCGGCCACTTCGTGCAACATGTTTTGTTCTATTTTGCGGAATCCCTCTTCACCGCGTGTGGCAAACAGTTGGCTTACGCTTTGGTGGAAACGATTCTCTATATACCAATCTAAATCAATGAATTCCAAGTTAAGGGAGCGGGCAAGAATCTTGCCTAAGGTGGTCTTGCCCGCGCCCATATAACCGATCAATATAATTCTTTTCATTCTTTATTTCTTTCTTGTTGAAGCCTTCCGGGCAGGTTTCTTCGGTCCTTCCTTCTCCTGTTCTTCGATGATGGCCAGGCAGTGGATGGCTTGCAAGGTGGTAGGCTCGGTCTCTTTGGGGATTTTGTAGTTCTTGCCCTTGTAGGCGATATAGGGACCGTATCGTCCGTTCAGAATCTGTATCATCTCTTCCCCTTCACCCAGTGTCTTGATGTGGCGGCTGGCTTCTGCCTGACGTTTTTCCTGTATCAGCTCAATAGCCTCTTCCAGGGTTATCAGCATGGGGTCAGTGCCTTTGGGGATGGAGATGTACTTGCCGTCGTGTTGCACGTAGGGGCCGAAGCGTCCGGCGCCGATGGTGACGCTTCCTCCTTCATATTCGCCCACGGTGCGGGGCAGGCGGAACAGTTCCAATGCCTCCTCCAAGGTGATGTTGTCCATCGTCTGGCCTTTCTTCATCTGTGCAAAGCGGGGCTTCTCTTCGTCTTCGGCAGTACCTATCTGTACCACAGGGCCGAATCGGCCGATTTTCACAGATACAGGTTTGCCTGTTGCGGGGTCATTTCCCAATATCCGTTCGCCCACTTTGTGTTCTCGCTGGGCGGTCAGGGCTTCCTCTACCATGGGGATGAAGTCGTTGTAGAACTCCTTAATCATGCCTGTCCATTCCTGGTCACCTTCGGCCACTTCGTCGAAACGTTTCTCGGCACTGGCCGTAAAGTTGTAGTCCATTACTTGTGGGAAGTATTGAAGCAGGAAGTCGTTCACTACGATTCCCGTATCCGTAGGTATCAGTTTGGACTTTTCGTTACCGTATGTCTCTTTGCGCGTTTCTTCGCTGATTTGTCCGTCCTTCAGAATCAGGGCATTGATGTCGCGGGTGATTCCTGGTTTGTCCCCTTTCTCCACATACTCGCGTTGTTGGATGGTGGAGATGGTGGGGGCGTATGTTGAAGGGCGTCCGATACCCAGCTCTTCCAGTTTGCGTACCAGGCTGGCTTCGGTGTATCGCAAGGGGTATTGTGTATAGCGTTCGGTAGCCGTCATCTCTTCCATGTCGATGCTTTGTCCCTTCTGCAAGGGGGGCAACAGGCTTTCGCTTTCCTGCTCCTGCTCATCGTCGTTTGATTCGCGATAGACGCGCAAGAAACCATCGAACTTCACCACTTCACCACTGGCGATGAATTGTCTCGGAGTACCGCTCATTGAGATACTTACGGTTGTCTTCTCCAATTCGGCATCGGCCATTTGTGATGCGATGGTGCGTTTCCAAATCAGGGTGTACAGGCGGCGCTCTTGAGGAGTTCCTTCGATGGATTGCTTGTCCATGTAGGTGGGGCGGATGGCCTCGTGCGCCTCTTGGGCACCTTTGCTCTTGGTGGAGAATTGGCGTGTCTTTACGTATTCTTCGCCCATCTGCTCCTGGATGGCTTCACGGCTGGTGTTGATGGCTAGTGATGACAGGTTTACCGAGTCGGTACGCATGTAGGTGATGTGTCCGTTCTCGTAGAGGCGTTGTGCCACCATCATGGTTTGTGATACGGTGAAGCCCAGTTTGCGGGCGGCCTCTTGTTGCAGAGTACTGGTGGTAAAGGGGGCTGCCGGACTTTTCTTGATGGGTTTGGTCACGATGTCATCGATGGCGAATGTGGCCTTTTGGGCTTGTTTGAGGAATGCTTCGGCCTCTTCGCGGGTCTTGAAGCGATTGTCCAGCTCTGCCTTTAATTCTGAACTTTTTCCTTCATTGTCTGTCACATGGAAGATGGCGGTTACGCGGTATGAGGCTTCACTGACAAAGTTCTGGATTTCACGTTCGCGCTCGACTATCAGGCGCACAGCCACCGATTGTACACGTCCGGCAGAAAGGGCAGGCTTCACCTTGCGCCACAGTACGGGCGAGAGCTTGAAACCTACGATGCGGTCCAACACACGGCGGGCCTGCTGGGCGTTTACCAGATTGGTGTCAATGTCGCGGGGATTCTCAATGGCACGCAGAATGGCATTCTTGGTGATTTCATGAAAAACGATGCGGCGGGTGTTTTCTGCCTTCAATCCCAATACTTCGAACAGATGCCATGAGATGGCTTCTCCTTCGCGGTCCTCATCGGATGCCAACCATACCATTTCGGCTTTCTTGGCTTCGGCCTTCAGTTCGCTCACCAATTTCTTCTTATCGGCTGGTATCTCATAAAGAGGTTCAAAGGTATCGGTGTCGATACTGAACTCTTTTTTCTTCAAGTCACGTATGTGGCCGAAGCTCGACAATACTTTATAGTCCTTTCCCAAGAACTTTTCTATAGTCTTCGCCTTGGCTGGAGACTCTACTATTACCAAATTCTTCTGCATGATATTTTGATGTAATCTTTAAATTCGGCCGCAAAAGTAGAAAAAAAGAAGATTCCCACCTATATAATAAGGTAAGAATCTCTTTTTTTAAGGTAAATTTAGAATCCTTCGCGGAAATTTTGCCAATTCAACTCTGCTTTTCCCCTTTTTTAGTAAAGAGACAGAGTCGCTGAGCCGTTCCCTTTTTTGAAAAAGGCTTTTGAAAGGCAGAGAGGGTGAATACCATTTTGAACGTAGCGGGAAATCTGCGTGCGTCCGCCATAGTGACATCCCTTGCGAGTGGCTGATAAATGTTGTCCCCTGTGTATTGCAATCTTCCCTGAATGCTTAAAATAACTTAATATTACCTCCTTCTTCTTGCGTGTTTCGGTGTAATGACATACATTTGCAGTGTACTATTTAAGTGGTACACTATAATCGAGTATTAATCTATTAAGAAACAAAGAACTATGATGATGGAAATTAAGAATGTCTCTTTCGGATACAACCGCAAGCAGACGGTGTTCGATGACTTCTCCCTGACGCTGGGCGAGGGTAGTGTGTATGGACTTTTGGGACGTAACGGTACCGGTAAATCAACCTTGCTCTACTTGATGACCGGTCTGCTCCGTCCCCGTCGGGGCGAGGTGCTCTACCAGGGAGTGAATGTCTCCCTGCGTCGCCCCGAGACGCTCAGCCAGATGTTTATTGTACCCGAGGAATTCACTTTGCCGAAGGTCAGTCTCAAACAATTTGTGAGCCTGAACCGTCCCTTCTATCCGCGCTTCAGTGACGAGCTGCTCTGCTCGTGCTTGCGCGACTTCGACATGAACGAGGACATCCATCTGGGCGAACTCTCTATGGGTCAGAAGAAGAAGGCTTACATGTGTTTCGCCCTTGCCACCAACACCCAACTATTGGTGATGGACGAACCGAGCAACGGACTCGACATTCCTTCGAAGAGCCAGTTCCGTCGCGTGGTGGCTTCGGGCATGGCGGAGGACAAGGCCGTCATTATCTCCACCCATCAGGTGCGCGACATTGATAGCCTGCTCGACCATGTGGTCATTATTGATGGTAGTCGTACGTTGCTCAACCGCTCTGTGGCCGACATCTGTTCGCACCTCTGCTTTACCGAACTCTCCAGTGGCGAGCTTACGGGCGACGAACTCTTCACCCAACCTTCGGTACACGGGCAGAGTGTCATCCTCCCCAACCGACTTGGCGAGGAAGAGGGCACGCTCAACCTCGAATTGCTCTTCAATGCCACCTTGGCTCATCCCGAGAAGATGGCGCAGGTGTTTAATGAGAAATAAGGAGGGACGATGATGAAAACATGTAGTGATTCTTTCAGCCTCCGTCGCCTCTGGATGCTTATCCGGTGGGACTTTGGAGCAAATTGGAAGGTGTATGCTTGGCGCTACCTCGGATTGTATCTGACTTTCTTGGCTTTGATGATGATGCTTGTTTTTGCTTTTGCACGACAAGAACCTGCAGCTCCGCACAATGTGCAGGCTTTGTCACTTGTTAGCGCAGTGGCTTTTATGTTGTTGTCTTTCCGCTCGGCAAGGTTGGTGATGGAGCGGATGGTGACCAAGGAGGGTCGTACGGCATTCCTGATGTTGCCAGCTTCCAACTTGGAGAAGTTTGTCTGGAGGGCCTTCTTTGCATCGGTCTTCTATCTTTTCATGGGAATTGTGGCCTATGCTTTAGCCGATTTGACCTGCTATTCGTTTTGCCTTTTGTCGGGGAAGGGTAGCGGGGTGGCTCCGTTCCTTTATTTTGGAAACTATGTAGAGAGCCTTGTGCATGTGCTGTTTGATTTTATTCCGTTGGGCGAACATCTTCACATGCCTAATTGGACCTATTGGGTTCAGTCGTTAGGTTATTTCATCTTCTCTCTCTTCCTTTTGTCTGGATGTTATTGGAATCGTTTGGCGGGATTGCAAGTCTTGGCTGGTTTTTTGCTGTTTGTTTGGGGGACACCTGAGTTGTTGAAGCATTTTGCCCCCGAAGGCTTGTCGGGCATTTATGTTCCTGCCGAGTGGGTCAACGGAGTGTTTGGTGCACTCTCCATCCTTTGCTGGATTCTCGCTTACTGCTTTTTCCGCCGTTCACAAGTTGTCTGACTATTAAATGTTGAAATGATGATGAAAGAAAATATAAATTCATTTAGCTTCCGTCGCGTAGGCTTGTTGATAAAACGCGATGTGGTGGAGAATTGGAAAGCTTCGTTGCATTCCTTGGGGCTTGCCGTTGCTGGATTCTTATTCTTGATGTATATAAGTGTACTCAATTCAAATAGAGAGTTGATGCTCTACGACACGGGGATTCGTATTCTTCGTTTTAATTATTTGGAAGAATTGTTGCCTTCTTGCATAAGCATGTTGACTTTTCTGGCAATGATTTTGACATGTAACGCAATGGGGCATATGACTACGAAGGGGGAGCGAACGGATTTCTTGATACTTCCTGCTCGAAATATAGAGAAGTTCATAGCTCGCTATCTTTATGTCTTTCTATTGTTTGTGGCGATTGTATCCGTTGCTTTTGTTGTGGCTGATGCGCTCCATCTTTTGCTCTTTCCGCTTTTAGGGTATGGCGAGTACCGGGAAGTGTGCGATTGGCTCTTGCCGACTCTCTTTGATGCTGGGGCTTGGGATTCCGTCTTTGATGCAGATGTCATTGACAGGTTCAGTGGACATGAGAAAGATTGGGTGGCCATACTTTTTGTGTGTATGATGCATGTTATTGCTTCTTCAATGTTTGCCCTTGGTGGTAATTATTGGCGTAAACATGCTTTCTTGAAGACTGTAGGGGTGATGATGCTTTTGGTGGTTGGTAGTTCTTGGATTGCTTATTTGTTGTTGAAAGATATGCCAGCTTCTCTGCATCGTGAGATATTTTGGGTACACTACAATAGTTTTATTGTCTGCTGCTCTGTACTCTTTGGAGTTCTGTCTGTCCTTTGCTGGTATTGGGCCTATCGCCTCTTCTGCCGTTCACAAGTTGTCGAACCTAAACGCTTCTGCTTATGAAATTCAAGGAAAGCCGACCCATATACCTCCAGATAGCCGACCGCATCTGCGACGAGATTCATCAGGGCATCTATCCCGAAGACGGGCGCATCCCCTCGGTGCGCGAATATGCCGCCCTCGTGGAGGTGAACGCCAACACCGTGGTGCGTACCTACGACTACTTGCAGAGTCAGGAAATCATCTACACCCGCCGTGGCCTTGGTTACTTCGTATGCCCCAAGGCAAAAAAGAAGATTTTTTCCCTTCGTAAGTCCGTCTTTATGAATGTTGAACTTCCCGAGTTCTTCAAGCAACTCCGCACCCTCGGTATTCCCATCGAGGAGATAGTACGGATGTATGGGGAGCAGGATGAATCGTAGCTCTTTTGTTAAAGAATCGGAATATTTTACGATTTACTACGATGGTGCAAATGTTTTTCTTTACATTTGTACCATCGTTTTTTAATACCATGACAAAATGAAAAGAATCAAAAACTTATTGTCTGTTCTGCTCATGGCCCTGATAGCTTTGTCGGCCAATGCACAGAAGGAAGTGAAAGTGACTAGCGACGTACCTTATTGTACGGACAGTCCGTCGCAAGTGTTGGACATTGCCGAGCCGGTGAACTTTGGTAGCGAGGGGCTTCGCCCGGCCATTGTGATTATCCACGGTGGAGGATGGAGTGCAGGCTCAAAAAGCGACCCTGTTTATCGCAATCTTTTAATGGATTATGCCCTTCAGGGGTATGTCACCGTTTCCGTAGAGTATCGTTTTGTTCAAGAGGCTCCTTTCCCCGCCTGTATTCAGGACGTGAAGTGTGCTGTCCGTTGGCTGAAGACTCATGCCAAGGAGTTGCGCGTCGATACGGAGCGCATCGGGGTTACGGGACACTCGGCTGGAGCACACCTGTCATTGATGGTGGGCGTTTCATCAGATAGCAAAGAGTTCGAGGTTGGCCCGTGGAGCGAATATTCAAGCAGTGTGGCTTGCGTGGTGGCCGGAGCACCTCCTACAGAAATCCGTGGCATGAAGGATACTGAGTTCTGGCCCATCGGCTACATTGGTGGAAACAAGCCTCCCATGCTCCTTTTGCAGGGTAGTGAGGACCCCATCGTGAAACCCGAATTGACCGACGACTTCGTGAACAAGATGCGCAAGGCTGGCACCAATGTCGATTACATCCGCATCCCCGGCAACCACGGAGTCGCCTTCGATGCAGGTCTTGAAATCACCAAACCGGCATCCGATGCCTTCTTTGCCCGTCATCTGAAGAATGAATTTGCCAATCAGAAGATCTTGAAAATGAAGGCTCCCGAAGGTGGTGGACGTGGACGTTTCCAGGCCGTGGCCGTTACGGAGAAGTCGTTGCCCGATTTTGTGGTGTATCGTCCGGCAAATATGGAAGCCGCTACCCGTCGCGGTGCCAAATTGCCCGTCATGGTGTATGCCAATGGTGGATGTATGAACACCTCTATCCATCAGGAGAAGATGCTGATTGAGATTGCTTCTCACGGTTATGTCATCATCGCTATCGGTGAAATGCAGAACTATCCTTTCGATCGTCGCGAGGCTTCAACGCCCGCCTCTATGCTGACCGATGCCATTGATTGGATGGAGGCACAGAGCAAGGACGAAACCAGTCTCTATTACAACCGTGTGGATATGGACAAAGTGGCCGCGGCAGGCCATTCGTGCGGTGGAGCACAAGTGTTGGCCGTAGCCGAAGATCCACGCCTGAAGAGCTATCTGCTCCTCAATTCCGGTATGGGTAAGATGAAGATGGCTGGTGCTAGTGCCAAATCATTGAAGAAACTCCATGCTCCTATCATCTATATGATTGGAGGCCCCAGTGATGTGGCCCATGGCAATGCCCTCATCGATTACAAGTCCATCAAGAAAGTGCCCGTTGTCTTTGCCGATATGACCGAAGCTGGTCACGGAGCCACATTCGCCCAACCCTATGGTGGTGCTTTTGCCCAAATGGTCATCCGTTGGCTCGATTGGCAACTGAAAGGCCGCGCCGAAAATGCCCCCATCTTCCTGCAAGCCGACCTGAAGGATTTCCCCGGTTGGACTATGGAAGCCAAGAACTTTAAGTGAAAAAGAAGTGCGTTAAAACAGATAAAATTTCATTAAAAGAATAGTTCGTGTTCCGATGGTGCAGATGTTTTTCGTTACATTTGCACCATCGTTCTTTATCTGTTGTTTTCATGAAGAGATTACAGCTTGTAGCATCGCTGTTCTTCTTGCCTTTGTGGCTCTTGGCTCAGCAAGAAGGAGTGGGCTTTCATCCGATTGACAGCCTTGGAAAGATAGTGCCTGAAGCTGAAGATTTGCGCCCGAGCCAGCCAGTAGTTCCTTTTGCTGATTATTCCAAATCGTTCGTTTCGCTATACCAATCGGATGTCCCTTCGTTGCATATCCCTTTGAAGAAACCTGCACTTCTTCCTTATGCTGAAAATCCTTCTCCCCTCTTCAAAGGTGACTTCATTACTGAAGGTGCGCTCTTCTCGCACCGTCATGGGGTATTGTATGGGCAAGGCTGGCAAGTCAGTTTGCCAGGTATTGGTCGTCAGAACGAGGCGGCGTTCGTTTACTCGCACGCCTTGCATCCTAACTGGACATTGCAAGTTGGAGTGAATGCCGACAAAATGTTGATGCCTCATTTCTCCGGCCAGGCTTTCGGTGTGAATGGTATGCTCTCATATCATGCCACAGACCGTTTGGTTTTTAATGTTTTCGGGAATTATCATACGGGATATTCTTCCGGGATGCAGAGCTATCGCTATGGAGCCAGCGTGACCACCGATATGACGGAGAAGTTTGGTCTGGAGGTCGGGATGCAACGGGCTTACAATCCTATGACCGGCCGTTGGGAGAATATCCCCATCGTCACGCCTTATTTCAAACTCAACAAAACCAAATTGGGAATAGACGTAGGTAGCATCCTTCACGAAATACTCCGCGACGCAACCTACAAATCCGGATTTGGAAAACGGGGGAATCCCACCATCGGTCCTCCTCCCGTCGATTTTGTAGTTCGCTGATATCTTTTCTCCCTTTTCCCCCGCCATGTAACCCCCTTTCCCTTCCCTTGTAACCCCCTTTCCCCCGTCCGGTAAAATCCCCCGTCCGGTAAAAGTCCCCGCCCCGCGATTCCCCTCGCGGAGTCCCTTTCCCATCAATCCCCCCATTACCCCCATCAATCC
>JAFXDL010000012.1 GCA_017516265.1 Bacteroidaceae bacterium | reverse complement strand
GTTTCCAATTTATGCTTCTTTTTTCTGTCAATCCGAGGATCCTCTATTTGTTTACAAATGTCAATTATATCTATTTTCATGCAAAATTATGTTTTAAAATACTAAACAAAGATACAAAATATAATTGACATATGCAATATTTAGACGGCTAAATTGCAATAATATACATAAAATAAAATAACAACAAATAAGGTAAAAGATATAATGCGTCTGCCCTGAAAAGTACGTTCTGAACAACCTCTTCACAGATGTGAAGAGGTCTCGTCACGGTTGTGAAGATATCTCTTGACAGATGTGAAGACTTCTCTTCACGGCTGTGAAGAGGTTGTTCAAGACGTACTTTTATCGCATAAAGATGTATGTTCGGAGGCGTAAAGGAATAATAGGATGGTTGCTTTGTGACTGGCAGGCAGAGGTGGGGATGTTGTTCTATTCGGAAACTGCCTGATGTGTTTGCGCTTGATGTATATATGATAATATAGTACGCGCGCGAGGGAGGATGTGGGAAATGGCGGGAAAAAGTATCTTAAGATAAAAAACAAAGTATCTTAAGATTGTTGGACATTTATCTTAAGATACTTTGCAAAAGGGGGTATGATGAGGGAAAACAGCTGCATGGCTGATACCCTCACGGGGAGTGCTTTACTTCAATCCGAAGAGGACGGACAATCCACCATCTACACCGCTGAAGCCCATGAAGGCCATGGCAAGAAGACCGGCTACAACGAGGGCAATGGACATGCCTTGCATTCCCTTGGGAACGTTAACGAGGCTCAACTGCTCGCGGATGCCGGCAAAGACTATGAGTGCCAAGGCAAAACCAAGGGCGGTAGAGAAGGCGTAAACGACTCCGGTAAGGAGGTCGTATTGCTTCTGGATAACGAGGATGGCCACACCAAGGATGCAACAGTTGGTGGTAATCAGGGGAAGGAATACACCGAGGGCCTGATAAAGGGCGGGTGACACTTTCTTCAACACAATCTCTACCATCTGCACCAGAGCGGCAATCACAAGGATAAAGGTGATGGTCTGCAAATAGCCGAGGCCATTGGCATCGAGCACATACTTCTGAATCAGATAGGTGACTATCGTAGCTATGGTCAATACGAAAGCTACAGCTGCTCCCATACCTGCAGCGGTCTCGACTTTTTTGGATACACCCAAGAAGGGACAGATACCGAGGAACTGGGAGAACACCACGTTGTTCACAAAAATGGCGGTGATAAATATCAATAAATATTCCATATATTAATTCTAATTAAGGACCCTCCCCCGTGCCCCTCTCTGAATGGAGGGGAGTGAAATGTGTTCTTTACCAAGTTATCCACTCCTTCCCCTTGGGGAAGGCTGGGATGGGGTCTGGTTATTTAATTACTTCTCAACTTGTTCACAATGGCAATGAGGTAACCCAAAGCGATGAAGGCTCCGGGGGCAAGTACGAAGACGAGCATACCGTACTCCTCGGGCATCAGGGTAAAGCCGAAGAGTTTGCCTGTACCCAAAATCTCACGCACGGCTCCCAAGAGTGTGAGGGCAATGGTGAAACCAAGTCCCATACCGATACCGTCGAAGATAGAGGCAACTGGGCCATTCTTAGCGGCAAAGGCTTCGGCACGCCCAAGGATGATACAGTTCACCACAATCAAGGGGATGAAGAGTCCGAGGGTGGCATAGATGTCGGGCAAATAGGCTTGCATGAGCATCTGCAAGAGGGTTACGAACGAGGCAATGACCACAATGAATGAGGGGATACGAACCATATCGGGGATAAGGTTCTTGATGAGAGAGATGACCAAGTTTGAAAGGATGAGCACAAACATGGTGGCAAGTCCCATACTCATACCGTTGATGGCTGATGAGGTGGTACCCAAGGTGGGACACATACCGAGAAGAAGTACAAACGTAGGATTCTCCTTGATGATACCGTTCATCAATACTTTAAAGTTATTCATAATCTTATACTCCTTTCCTTTTATTAGTTACTACCACAAACACAATTCTCTTTGTCGCCTGTGCAGAAGTTGGCTTCGCACTTGGCGGGGTCGCCACAACAAGCGGCTTTGCTGACGGCATCAACCGCGTCCTTCACCACTTCCTTCACCTGCTGGGTGGCACTGGAGTTGGCATCTACTGCCCCACCCTGGTATGCCTGGTAAGCAGAGTTGACAGCACCCAAGAAGGCACGAGTGGTGATGGTAGATGCGGTAATGGCATCCACTTCGCCACCGTCCTTGCTTACGGTCAGGTTGTTCTTGGCCGGGTGCTTCCCGATAATGTCGCCCTTGGCTCCTTTCTGGAACCACTCACCGGCCTTGGCACCAAGTCCTGGAGTCTCAGCATGTTCAAGTACGTTGTAACCAAGGATGTTTCCTTCGGCATCAAAACCTACCAACACTTTGATGGAACCACCGAAGGCATTGTTGTTAACGGCTTGTACGGCTGTTCCCTTATCGGTCTTATACACGATGGCTACGCCTCCGTCGATGGTGTCAACCTGCTGTACGGTGGCTTCGTCAGCCTGAAGCACAGCCTTGATACCATCGGCCAAAGCCTTGGCCTTAATTTCTTGGATGGGACCTTCGGTGACACCATTGACGTATGCCAACAAACCACCGGCAATCACAGATATCACGGTCAGTACGACCGCCATATTCAATAATGATGATTCTAGCTTTTTCATTTCTTTACTACCTCCCCGAATCGTTTAGGTTTGCAATAGGTGTTAATCAGCGGAGTGAATGCGTTCATGATGAAGATGGCGAACGACATACCCTCGGGATAAGCACCGAAGAGACGAATGACAACTGTCAGGAAACCGATGGCCACACCAAAGATAAGCTGTCCCTTGTGGGTCATGGGCGAAGTGACATAGTCGGTAGCCATGAAGATGGCACCCAGCATGACACCACCGGTGAACAGGTGTGCCATGGGCGAAGCATACACCGTGGGATCAATCAAGTGCATCACACCGGCAAAAACAAAGATAGTTGCCAGGATAGATACAGGGATATGCCAGGTGATAATCTTCTTCCAAAGCATAAAGGCGAGACCGAGCAGAAGGGCCAGAGCACTGACTTCACCGATACAACCGTAGTCGGCTCCCATGAACATTTCCCAAGCGCTGGGAAGTTTGTCCAATGCTGAAGCATCGCCCTTCACTGCTGCTTTCATCAAAGCAAGCGGTGTGGCTGCAGTTTCGGCATCGAGGTAGGCACCCCATTGGCCTTGCACCGGCCAGCTGGTCATCTGCACAGGGAATGAAATCAACAGGAAGATACGACCTACCAAAGCGGGGTTGAAAGGATTGCAACCGAGTCCGCCAAAGGTCATCTTACCAATACCAATGGCTACCAAGGCGCCGATGATGATAATCCACACGGGAAGATTGGAGGGCAGGTTGAATGCCAACAGGATACCGGTGAGGATGGCTGAACCATCGGTGATGGTGGAAGTCTCTCTCTTGAGAATGAATTTGGTGATGGCCCACTCGAAGAATACGCAGGCACACACTGATGCAAGTGTCACGACCACCGAACCCAAGCCGAAGGCGTAAAACGACCACAGCAAGGCGGGAATCAAGGCAATGATGACACCATACATATTGCGCTCTATCGTGTCATTGTTATGCACGTGAGGCGACATGGATACGATTAATTTATTTGCCATATTTATTAGTTTTGGACCCACCCTCTTACCCCTCCACAAGGGAGGGAAGTAAATACTCAGTGGGTCATTTGTTTTTTTTTATTATTCGAACTGTTTAGCAAGAAGAACTATCCACTCCCCTCCTCCCTTACAGAGGGACAGGGGAAGTGTTCCCTTACTTCGCACTACGTGCACGGATAATACCCATTACGGTTGACTTGCCCAAACGAATCATATCCAGCAACGGACGGTTGCTAGGACAAGTGAACTGGCACGAACCACACTCGATGCATGATACGATATCCTCCTTCTCAGCACGCTCCCACTCGCTATGATCTGAGAGGGTTGAAAGCAAGAAGGGTTCCAATCCCATAGGACAAGCGCTCACACACTTGGCACAACGGATGCAGGGACGGACTTCACCACGACGAGCTTCCTTGTCGTTCATGATGAGTACACCGGACGAACCTTTGCAGATGGGCACTTCGATGTTCATCAATGCCTTTCCCATCATGGGGCCACCACCGATGACTTTACCAGTATCGGCAGGAAGACCACCGGCTGCTTCGATGAGCTGGCTCATGGGAGTACCCATACGGGTAAGGAAGTTCGAGGGTTTGGTCACACTCTTGCCTGTCACGGTCACGATACGTTCAAACAAGGGTTTGTTCTTCATCACGGCTTCGTAAACGGCATAGGCTGTACCAACATTCTGAACTACGGCACCCACGCTGATGGGGATAGCAGGAGGAGCAGGTACCTGACGGCTGATAACGGCGTCAATCAACTGCTTCTCACCTCCCTGAGGATATTTCACTTTCAAGGGGACAATCTCAATACCTGGATAAGCGGCAGCCTTCTCCTGCATCAACTTGATGGCATCGGGCTTGTTGTTCTCAATACCGATATAACCTTTATCGACCTTGGCGGCCTTCATCAAAAGGCTGACACCGACAAGGATTTCCTCGGGTTTCTCCAGCATGAGGCGGTGGTCAGCGGTGAGGTAAGGTTCGCACTCAACGGCATTGATGATGACACACTCGGCCTTGCTGCCCGGAGGGGGACACAACTTCACGTGTGTGGGGAAACAGGCTCCACCCATACCTACAACACCGGCATTCTTTATTTTCTCTACAATCTCTTCGGGTTTCAACGAACACTCCTTTACAAGTGTTTCGCTACGGTCGATACCCTCTTCCCACTCGTCACCATCGACATCGATGAAGATGGCGGGCTTGCGGTAACCGCTGGCATCGATGACACTATCAATCTTGGCAACTTTTCCCGATACGGACGAGAAGATGGCTGCTGAAACAAAACCACCGGCATCGGCAATCTTGGTACCTACCTTCACTACATCGCCCTTGGCTACGCAGGGTACGGCAGGTGCACCAATGTGTTGTGACAAGGGGAATACAGCCTGTTTGGGCAATCCTAATGTCTCGATGGCACTGGCGGCAGACAATTTGTTTTCGGCGGGATGTACACCACCTATTCTGAATGTCTTCACGATTATAATATAATTTAGGGACCCACCCCCGTCCCCTCCACAAGGGAAGGGCGTAAATACTCAATGGGTCATGGTTAATTAGTTATTTTTCTATCAAGGTTTTTATCCCTTTACTCCCCTCCCCTGGGAAGGGCAAGGGGGAGGAACTGTTATTCTGCCTTGGGGGCTTCCGTTGCAGGAGCTTCCACTTTCGGCTTACGCGGCGGGAAGTTGACAGCAACGATGGCATTCTTCGGACATACGGCCTCGCACTTACGACAAAGACGGCATTTGGCTGGGTCGATATAAGCCAGGTTGTTCTCTACGGTAATGGCCTCGAACGAGCACTCCTTCACACACTTGCCACAAGCGATACAGCTCACCTTGCAAGCTTTCATGGCAACGGGCCCCTTGTCCTTGTTCACACAATTCACATACACACGGCGGTTGTTCTTGCCTTTCGGACGAATCTCGATGATGTTGCGCGGACATGCCTTGACACAAGCACCACAAGCCGTACACTTATCGGCATCCACTTCGGGAAGTCCGGTTTCCGGATTCATGCGGATGGCATCGAACCGACAAACAGAGACACAATCACCACATCCCAAGCAACCGAAAGCACAAGCTGTCTCGCCACCACAGGTAGCATGAGCCACCTTGCATGACTGGGCACCATCGTACTTCACAATGCGCGGACGATTTTCACAACTGCCGTTACATCTGACAACCGCCACTTTCGGTTCTGATGCTTCGGCTTGCAAACCAAGGATAGCGGCAATCTTTTCCATTGCAGCCTGTCCTCCTGCAGGACACAGTTTTCCTTCCAACGAGCCTGCCTTCACACATGCTTCAGCAAAACCCGAACATCCGGGATAACCACATCCACCGCAATTTGCCTGAGGCAACACTTCGGCTACCTGAGCAATTCGCGGATCTTCATACACAGCAAATTTCTTGGAAGCTACGTACAAGATAACCGCAGCTATCAAGCCAATGGCTCCAAGCGAAATCACTGCTACAAGAATTAAATCCATAAAAATTAAAATATTAGTTATTATATATTAGTTATTATTCAATCCACAATCAACGTAAAGGTGTCAACGACAGAGAAGGCATAAAGCACCAACCTGTCACACTGGCTCTATCGTAAACACGAACTTCTTCTCCATCCGATGACGGCACATATATAATATAAGGTAATATATACCCAAGGTGCCCATGGCCAACAAAGCCGACAATGGCTCGTCTCCATCGGTCAGCATTATTGACGCATAGAGTACAGCCACTAAAACGACAAAAGGAACACCGAACGCCCAAAGGACGGCCTGCATTCCCATTGATGTAGTGCCAAAGACATTGACCGACTGACCTACCTGATAAGTTGCCGCGTCTCTAGTATAGACGTCTATCATCTTTTCCTTACTTTCTGAAGAGTTGCAATACTTGTGAGCGACACACGTAGCACAAGCCGAAGTCTGTACGATTCTGACACGGATGTGGCTACCGTCAATGCTTTCCACAGTACCTTGATGTTGGATAATATCACTCATTTTGCAATGCGCACGTTACAATTTTGTGCAAAAGTAAAACATTTCGCGAGAATAGAAAAAGAAAACTATGAGTTTTTTGTGTCCGTTCACGCTTTTTCCCCTAAAAACATGCGGAAAAGGGGAAGTAAATGACAAAAAACAGAGAAATATATCGGCAATTCTCATTTAAAAGACTTATCTTTGCGGCAAAGAATAGAGAAAAGAGCGAATAATCTAACATCATAAAATAAATCAAGAAAAACAAAATGGAAAAACAAGACGAACAGTTTACGGGACTTCCTGAAAATGCCTTCCGCGAGCTGAAGGAGGGCGAGAAGTACGAACCTATCCTCTCGCCTAAGAAAAGTTATCCTGAGGTGAACCTGTGGTCGGTGCTATGGGGTATCGGCATGGCGGTGCTATTCTCGGCCGCTGCAGCTTACTTGGGACTGAAAGTAGGTCAGGTGTTTGAAGCCGCTATCCCCATCGCTATCATAGCCGTGGGTGTATCGGGTGCCGCCAAGCGCAAGAATGCACTGGGCGAGAATGTAATTATTCAGAGCATCGGAGCTTGCTCTGGTGTGATTGTAGCAGGCGCTATCTTCACCCTTCCGGCTCTCTATATCCTGCAAGCCAAGTACCCCGAAATGACGGTGAACTTTTTCCAAGTGTTCATCAGCTCGTTGTTGGGCGGTGTGCTGGGTATCCTTTTCCTCATCCCCTTCCGCAAGTACTTTGTCAGCGACATGCATGGCAAGTACCCCTTCCCCGAAGCTACAGCTACCACACAGGTACTCATCTCTGGTGAAAAGAGCGGAAACCAAGCCAAGCCTTTGCTGATTGCAGGTCTTGTAGGCGGACTTTATGACTTCATCGTGGCTACCTTCGGATGGTGGAACGAAAACTTCACCACACGCATCTGTGCCTTTGGCGAAACCATTGCGGACAAGGCCAAACTGGTGTTCAAAATCAACACGGGTGCAGCCGTACTCGGCCTTGGCTACATCGTAGGGTTGAAGTATGCTGCCATCATCTGCTTCGGCTCATTGGCTGTATGGTGGATTATTATCCCTGGCATGTCACTCATTTGGGGCGATGTGGTGCTCAACCAATGGAACCCCGACATCACACAGACAGTAGGTGAAATGTCGCCCGAACAAATCTTCACGGCCTATGCCAAGAGCATCGGTATTGGTGGTATTGCCATGGCCGGTATCATCGGAATCATCCGTTCATGGGGCATCATCAAGAGTGCCGTTGGTCTTGCTGCCAAAGAAATGAAAGGTAAAGGAGGCGACACTGCAGCCCAACCCCGCACTCAGCGCGACCTCTCGATGAAGATTATTGCTTTCGGCAGTATCATCACCCTGTTGCTGGTGTTCCTCTTCTTCTATTTCGATGTCATGCAAGGCAATGTACTTCATGCCGTAGTAGGCATCCTGCTCGTAGCTGTGATAGCTTTCCTCTTTACGACAGTAGCGGCCAATGCGATTGCCATCGTAGGCAGTAATCCCGTTTCTGGTATGACACTGATGACTCTCATCCTTGCCTCTGTCATCATGGTGGCTGTAGGTCTCGAAGGTACCACTGGTATGGTGGCCGCACTCATCATGGGTGGTGTGGTATGTACAGCTCTCTCCATGGCAGGAGGTTTCATCACAGACTTGAAGATTGGTTACTGGGTAGGTACAACGCCCCAGAAACAGGAGGGGTGGAAGTTCCTCGGCACTCTCGTATCTGCTGCTACTGTAGGTGGTGTCATCATGATACTCAATCAGACCTACGGATTCACTAGCGGACAACTGGCCGCTCCACAAGCTAATGCCATGGCCGCCGTCATCGAACCACTGATGAGTGGCGTGGGTGCACCTTGGCTACTCTATGGTATCGGTGCCTTGCTCGCCATCGTCCTCACATGGTGCGGTGTACCTGCCCTTGCTTTTGCCTTGGGTATGTTCATCCCTCTCGAACTGAACACTCCGTTGCTCGTCGGTGGAGCCATCAACTGGTACGTCACCACCCGTAGCAAAGATACAGCTCTGAACAACGAACGTGGTGAAAAAGGAACCCTGCTTGCATCGGGCTTCATTGCTGGTGGAGCTTTGATGGGTGTTGTCAGTGCTGCCATGCGTTTCGGAGGTATTGACTTGATGAACACCGAGTGGATAAGCAACTCATGGAGCGAAGTGGCCGCCCTCGTGGCTTACGTCGCCTTGATTTGGTATTTCATCAAGGCTAGTATGAGCGGACCCTCCCCCAACCCCTCCACAAGGGAGGGGAGTAAATAGTCCACTCCATAAAACAAAAAGATAATCTATATATAAAACTTTTAAGAAGAACTGACCCGTCTGAAAAAAGGACCCACTCCCCTCCCTTGTGGAGGGGCAAGGGTGAGGGTCTCCTGAATTACACAT
>JAFXDL010000129.1 GCA_017516265.1 Bacteroidaceae bacterium | reverse complement strand
CTGGGACTCCAAATACACCATCAACATCAATGCCGAGATGAACTATTGGCCAGCCCTTATCGGCAATCTGTTTGAAACTCAGGAACCACTATTCTCCATGATTCGCGACCTTAGTGTATCAGGACGTGAAACTGCTCGTCAAATGTACGGATGTGACGGATGGATGGCTCACCACAATACTGACTTATGGCGCATTGCAGGTCCTGTAGATGGCACACCATGGGGAATGTTCCCCACAGGAGGAGCTTGGTTAAGCACACACCTGTGGCAACATTACCTCTACACTGGCGACAAAAATTTCCTGGCATCAAACTATGAGATTCTGAAAGGAGCTGCCGATTTCCTGCTCGACTACATGCAGGTGCATCCTCAGTATGGATGGCTGATGACCCTTCCTACAGTATCGCCTGAGCATGGCCCTAAAGGAAAAGGAACTAATGTAACTGCCGGTTCAACAATGGACAACCAAATTGTTTTTGATGTCCTCAACACAGCTCTGCAAGCTACTGAGATTCTGGAAAAAGACAACGAAGCCTACACTGTACGCCTCCGTAAAGCCATCGAACAATTGCCTCCCATGCAGATAGGACGCCACGGACAGTTGCAGGAGTGGCTTATCGATGCCGATGATCCCAAAGATGAACACCGCCACATTTCACACCTTTATGGACTTTATCCTTCCAATCAGATCTCTCCTTACACCCATCCTGAACTGTTTACCGCATCGGCCAACACACTGAACCAACGCGGTGACATGGCTACCGGATGGAGCCTCGGATGGAAAATAAACTTCTGGGCACGTATGCTTGATGGCAATCATGCCTTCCAAATCATCAAAAACATGTTGCATCTGCTTCCCGATGATGCACAAGCACGCAACTATCCCGACGGACGTACTTATCCCAACCTGTTCGATGCCCATCCGCCCTTCCAGATTGACGGGAACTTCGGATGCTCAGCCGGTGTGTGCGAAATGCTTCTGCAAAGCCACGATGGTGCCGTGCATCTGCTCCCCGCCCTACCCGATGCCTGGAACAAAGGTGAGGTGAAAGGCCTCCGTGCCCGGGGTGGTTTTGAAGTGGACATGACCTGGGATGCAGGAACACTCACCGAAGCAACCATCCATTCCACTATCGGCGGTACATTGCGTATCCGTTCTTATGTTCCATTAAAAGGAAAGGGCCTGAAAGCAGCCCAAGGAGAGTGTCCCAACACATTGCTTGCCCCTGCCAACATCAAGACTCCTTTGAAATCTGAAGAACTGAAGGAATTCCAAACAATCCCTCTACAGAAAGTCTATGAGTACGACATCGTGACTCAACCAGGCAAAACATACCAGGTAAAAATGTAACTAGCCTGCGCTCCCCTAAGAGTTAAGTATAGGGGAAAGCAAGAACTGATTTAGGCACGGCTACACGAATTAACACGGATTTCTATTTCATTTATGAATTATCCGTGTAATTCATGTAGCCGTGCCTAAATCTATTTTTATTACATTCAGACTCATGTTGATGCTATGCAAAATACACTATAAAGTGATGTAAATAGTCGATATTCTCTTATTTTTCCACAAAAATACCCATTTGAAACAAATACAAAAGCATGCGACACATGCGTAAAGGGCAGGAAACACATTTTGTCATATATTTGCAAACGAAAAAATCACATGAATATCACGTGAAAATATTAACCATAAAAAACAGGAAATAATATGAAACATGCAAAGACCATTGCCCTGGCTGCATTGATGACAATGAGCTCCAACATGTGGGCACAGGGATTGAAGGACGCTTACAAGAACTACTTTGATGTGGGCGTAGCTATCAACGCACGAAATTTGACAGAAGACCAACAGAAGATTGTATTGGACAACTTCTGCAGCGTCACTTGCGAAAACGAGATGAAACCCGTAGAGGTACATCCAAAAGAAGGAGTATGGACTTGGGAACGGGCCGATGCCATCGCCAATTTCTGTCGTAAGAACAACATCAAGATGCGTGGTCACTGCCTGGTATGGCACAGTCAATTCTGCGATTGGATGTTCACTGATGCTAAAGGCAAAGAGGTCACTAAAGAAGTTTTCTATAAACGTCTGCGCGACCACATCCATACCGTGGTAAACCGTTATAAAGACATTGTTTATTGCTGGGATGTTGTAAACGAAGCAATGGCCGACGGTAACGGACGTGGCTGGGGAAACCGCAAACCAAGCGACTACCGCCAATCACGCCTCTACAACCTGTGTGGCGACGAATTCATTGCCAAAGCATTCGAGTTTGCCCGTGAAGCCGACCCCAAAGCTCTGCTTTTCTATAATGACTACAATGCTGCCGAGCCTGCCAAGCGCGACCGCATTTTCAACATGGTGAAAAAGATGAAGGATGCCGGGGTGCCCATCGACGGTATAGGTATGCAAGGACACTACAACATCTACGGTCCTTCCATGGAAGATGTAGAAGCTGCTATTGAAAAGTATGCCACATTGGTAAAACATATCCATTTCACAGAATTGGATATCCGAGCCAACGAAGAAATGGGTGGCCAATTGCAGTTCTCACGCGAAGGTGTACAAATCAGCAACCACGTGAAAGCCATGCACACAGACCAGTATGTTCGTCTGTTCAAGGTTCTCCGCAAGCACAAGGATGTAGTGAAAGTTGTGACCTTCTGGAACCTGAGCGACAAAGATTCATGGGTTGGCACCCGCAACTATCCATTGCTGATTGATGCCGATTTGAAATACAAGCAGGCTTATTATGCCGTACGCGATTTCGACCCTGCCATGGACAATGTAGTCATCAAGGAAGACTTCAAACCCTCTGTAAAGAACCAACCGGGACAAGAATACCCCATGGTGAACTCTCAAGGTTATGCCCGTTTCCGCGTAAATGCTCCCGAAGCCAAATCTGTAGTTGTCAGTCTGGGCCTTGGCGGACGCGGTGGTACTGTTCTTCGCAAGAATAAGGAAAGCGGCATGTGGGAAGGTACAACTGATGACCCCATGGACGAAGGATTCCACTATTATCACCTGACCATTGACGGTGGTATTGTAAACGATCCGGGAGCCATGAACTACTTCGGTTCTACCCGTTGGGAAAGCGGTATCGAGATTCCTGCTCACGACCAAGACTTCTATGCCGTAAAGAATGTTCCCCACGGTAATGTGCAGCAAGTACTGTTCTGGAGCGAAAGCACCCAGCAGACACGCCGTGCCTTTGTCTATACTCCTCCTATGTATGGCAAGAACAAGAAGGAAAAATATCCCGTACTCTACCTCCAGCACGGATGGGGCGAAGACGAAACTGCATGGAGCAATCAGGGACATGCGAACCTTATCATGGACAACCTTATTGCCGAAGGAAAAATCAAACCTTTCATCATCGTAATGACTTACGGTATGACTAACGAAGTGAAATTCGGCGGTTTGCGCAGTTTCGATGCCAAAGACTTTGAAAAGGTGTTAGTGGATGAACTGGTGCCTTACATTGATGCCAATTTCCAAACACGTGCAGACAAGAATCATCGCGCTATGGCCGGTCTGTCCATGGGTGGATTCGAAACCAAGCTCATCACCCTGCGCCGACCCGAAATATTCGGATATTACGGATTGATGAGCGGTGGCCAATATGCCCCCGAGGACATCAAGGATGCCAAGCAAGTGAAACTCATCTTCCAAAGTTGTGGTAGCAAAGAGAACCCCGACGGTATCAAGAAATCCACCGAGGCTTTGAAAGCAGCCGGACACAATGCCGTAGGATACGTATCTGAAGGTACAGCTCACGAATTCCTCACTTGGCGTCGCAGCCTGAAGGAATTGGCGTTGCTATTGTTCAAATAATGTGCTGATATGGCAATGTGCTGATATGGCAAAACATATTGCACACATAAATTTCTCATCCGCAGATGATGCAGATGACACAGATACATTGATAAACTTCAAGAGAAATCTGAGTCATCTGTGTCATCTGCGGATAATGAATCAATCAGCAACTGAATCAAAAACTAATCATAACGAATCCGATGAAGAACTTATTTCTATCATTTATAGCTCTTTTACTCAGCATCAATACTACCATACAAGCCCAAAATGCCACATTACGTATTGATGCGCAGACCCAATACCAACACATCACGGGTTTCGGCGGCTTTGTCTGTAGCCCTCAATTCGGATACAACCACATGAGTCAAACAGAAATAAAGAAAGTGTGGGGCGACGGCAGTACCGTAGGGTGCAATATCATGCGTCTGTATATTCCCATCGGACGAAACAGTTGGGGACAATCACTACAGACTGCCAAGTGGGCCAAACAGATGGGCCTCATCGTCTTTGCTTCCCCTTGGGGACAACCTGCAGAGTGGAAGACCAACGGCACCATCAATGCCAAGAACGAAGATGGCACCTTGGGAAAACTCAAACGTGAGAACTGGGCTGACTATGCCCAATACCTTGAGGACTATGTACAATATCTACGCACCAATGGAGTGGAACTGGATGCCATTTCCATTCAGAACGAGCCCGACTGGGCAGCTTCATATGCCGGATGTATGTGGTCTGCCAGCGAGATAGCCGAATTTGTAAAAACTTACGGACGCACTATCAGTTGCAAGATTATGGCTCCTGAAACTTTGGCAGTGAACGACTCTTATGTCAACGAACTGAACAAAACTGACGTGTTGCCCTGTTTCGACATCTATGGAGGACACCAATATGGCGGCATCCAGGAAGGATACAAGAAACTGGCAACAGCAGGTAAAGAGATATGGATGACGGAATACCTTATCAATTGGAACGAAAACAGCAATACCTCGCGCAACTTCGACTACTCCAAGGACGTATTCAATTTCTTCCGCAGCATCAACACATGTATGTTAGGAGGATTCAATGCCTGGATTCACTATGCTGCCAAGCGTTACTACGGAATGTTGGGCGATGGACAATACGGAACCAGCACCGGCACAGTGACCAAGCGCGGATACGTCATGGCACACTTCTCACGCTTCGTCACAGGTATGACCCGCATCGGAGGAACATTTGCCGACGATGCTTCCACTCCTTTAGAAGGTTCTGTCTATCTGTCCCAGACAGGAGACACTGTGATTGCAGTTGTTGCAAATCCCGCAAATGTATCCCGCACTCTGACACTGGATTTGCCCTTCTATACCGAGAAGGGGCGTATGCAATCGACTACCAGTTCACAGAACTTTTCATACAAGAATCTTTCACCCGAAGCTGAGACTTGCCGCCCCGAAGTGCAGATACCTGCCGCCAGTGTGAACACCATCCTGTTTGAACGTTCACGAGACCGCCAGATTTCCAACATGAAGGGAACCACCAACCGCTTTGACAAAGTGGACGACCTGACCCGTACAAAGACAACTTTCGGTACCACTTACAAGATGTCAGGAAAAAGCAAGAAACTGGATCACTCCAATCCCTTGATTTCATCCAACACTTCCGCGTCAAACGGTTACCTGCAACTCACTGACCGCTACAGCCAATTGGTATTGCAGGTGAAGAAACTCACTTCGACGATGAACTATACATCAGCCATTACCACCTTATACTATATCAATGGTAAGGGGACACTCTCTTCTCACAATTATGGTGATTTGGAATTTGGCCAACGCGAGAACTTCAACCTCGTGTTCGACCTCTCCCCCAACACACTGAAAGACGGATGCAAGGGTATCATCTCCATCACTAATAACAACTGGTCATCCGTACTCACCTTCACTTTCGGTGATGTCTATCTCACTCATGGCAATGGTCAGTACGCCGCCTCCATGACAGGTGCTTTCGTAGCCGATGACGGTTATTTGCAGGAATACACCACAGATGCAGCCTGCACCAGCCTGGATCTGACAGCAGTCACCGAACTGCCCGCCACATTGCCTTGGGCCGAAACAAACCGCATCATCTATTTGCCCGAAGGCTGTACAACCACAGGCAACAACCTGGTCATTGGAAATACGTGCCAACAGCTTCTACTCTCTACCGATGGTGGTGATTTCCGTCCAGCCAAGGCATTCCAGGCCGAGCAAGCCTCACTCACCTGTACAGTCAATGGATACCGCATGCTGATGTTACCCTTCGCTGCCACAATACCCGAAGGAGTGAAAGCCTACACGGTTGACAAAGAGCTGAGCGCAAAAGAGGTGGAAACAATCCCTGCCCATACAGTTGTATTGATTGAAGCAGAAGGTGAAGTCACCTTCACTGGTACAGGCGAAGTGTCCTATGCCACCGCTCCTCTGACGGACGTCGTGCGTGGTGTTTATACACAAACGGATGTATATGTAGGAGAATACACCTTCGGTACCCAAAACGGACAACCCGGACTGGTACGCCAAACGAAAGCCACTACCGTGCCTCCATTCGGAGTATATGCTCTGCCCAATGCTTCTGACAGATTCATTCCATTCGACCTCAGCGCATTAAGCATCGGAGAAGTCACCTTCTCCCCCACCCCATCTGATGCTCCTGCCTACAACATCATGGGACAGCGCGTCGGTGCAGAATATAAAGGCATAGTCATCGTGGGTGGAAAGAAAATGATAAGAAAGTAAAGTACCTACATTTAATACATTAAATAAAAAAAAT
>JAFXDL010000128.1 GCA_017516265.1 Bacteroidaceae bacterium | reverse complement strand
TTCAAGGTTTAAGGTTTAAAGTTTCAGGTTCAAAGTTCAAAGTTTAAAGTTTAAAGTTTAAAGTTTAAGGTAAGTTCGAAATAGGGAGCAGAGTAACTATAACTCTCCCTCTAAGCTAGAGGGAGTCCCCGTAGGGGGAGGGAGTGTGTCTATAAAAACTTCATTCTTACACACTCCTCCGGCCTAAGGCCACCTCCCCTAACTTAGGGGAGGAGTGGTAGTTACTTCCGAACCTTAAACATTGAACCTTAAACCTTGAACTTTGAACCTTGAACTTTGAACCTTCCTCCCCCCTCGGGGGGGGGATTAAAGGGGGGCCTCCTCATTCACCTGCACCTTCACCTTCAGGATGCGGCGTGCATCCATCTCGAGCACTTCGAAGGTATAGCGGCCGAAGGTCAACTGCTCGTGCAATTGGGGGAAGTCGCCCTTGATTTCGAGCAAGAGGCCGGCCAGGGTGTCAGCCTCACCTACAATGGATTCAAACTCCTCGTATTCGGTATCCAACACTTTGTAGAAGTCGGCCAACAGGATTTTGGCCTCGAAGACATAGATGCCTTCGCCGAGCTTCACGTACTGGCGCTCCTCCTCGTCGTACTCGTCGTTGATCTCGCCAACGATTTCCTCGATGATGTCCTCGAGGGTAATGATACCCGACGTACCGCCGAACTCATCCACCACCACGGCAATGTGTATATGGTTCTTCTGGAAGTCGCGCATGAGGTCGTCAATCATCTTTGTCTCGGGCACAAAGTAGGCAGGGCGTATGAGCGACTGCCAGCGGAAGTTGTCGCCCTTGTTGAGGTGGGGCAAGAGGTCCTTGATGTAGAGGACGCCCTGTATGTTGTCCTGCGAGCCGTCATAGACGGGCAGGCGGGAGTATCCGTTCTCGACCACACACTTGAGCACCTGGGTGTAGGGGGTGCGGATGTCGATGTCCACCATGTCGAGGCGCGAAGTCATGACCTCCTTGGCGGTCTCGTCGCCAAAGCGGATGATGCCCTGCAGGATGTTGCGCTCCTCCTTGATCTCCTCGCGGTCGGTCAGCTCCAGCGCCTGCGAGAGTTCATCGACGGAGATGTTGTGGTCCTCCTTCGACACCACGCGGTTGACAATGAACGTGGAGTGCATCAGCAGACTGCTGAGCGGATGGAAGACCCGGCGCAGCACACCGAGCACGGGGGCGGCAAAGCGGGTGAACTTGAGGGTATTCTGTGCCGAATATATCTTGGGCATAATCTCACCGAAGAGCAGGAGCAGGAAGGTGAGCAGCACCGTCAGCACGAGGAACTCCACAATCTCCGAACCGCCAAAGTCGATGACCTGGCTGAAGAAGTAGTTGCAGAGCATGATGATGGTGACGTTGACAAAGTTGTTGGAGATGAGGATGGTGGCCAACAGGCGCTCCGACTCGTCCAACAGGTCGAGTATGCGCTTGTCCACCTTCGACCCGCGCTGGGAGATGTCGTTCATGTCCTTGGGCGACAAGGAGAAGAAGGCAATCTCGGAGGCCGAAACAAAGCCCGAACAAAACAAGAGAAGAATGGCCAACACCAAAGCCACAATGGCTCCCACGGAGGGAGTATAAAGTGTTATTCCGTCAAAAAGACCCGCCAACTGGCGTAAATACGAATCTGAATCCAAGGATAAAAGTTTTAGTTCAACAATGTTATTATGTATTAAGTTTCGCAAGCTCAACTTTCAGGAGTACAGGAGTACAGAAGTTTTCGCTTCGCTCAGGAGTTCAGACAATAGTAGTGAATGCCATAAGAAAGCATAGCCGGAACTATTGTCTGAACTCCTGTAACTCCTGAACTCCTGTAACTCCTTTACTTGCGAAAGCCAAATTAGTTAAAAGGGTACTTCCCCATCGGGCTGGGGAGCCGATGCCGGAGCCGGCTGGGGCTGCTGGGCAGGTGCGCCAACTCCCTGACGGGGAGCTGAGAGCATCTCCATGTTGTCAGCGAATATCTCCACCACGTAACGCTTCACCCCATTCTGGTCGTCATACGAGCGGGTGCGGAGCTTTCCCTCGATGTAGAGCTTGTCCCCCTTGTGGACATACTTCTCGGCCACTTCGGCCAATCCGCGCCAAAGCACGATGTTGTGCCACTCGGTACGCTCGGGCACCTGAGTACCATTCTGCAACGTGTATCCGCGCTCAGAGGTTGCCAACGTCAGAGTGGCCACGGCCACCCCATTATCCAAATAACGCACTTCGGGGTCGCGCCCGGCGTTACCTATCAATATTACTTTATTTACAGACATGTTTTTTAACCGTTTTACAAATCAGGCCTCAAAAGTACACATTATTCACCGACCTGCCAAACAATTAGTGCATTTTTTCCAAAAAGAGGCTCACAAGACGAGAAACGGGATAGGAATCCAGCTCATCCTGACGGACGCGCAGGAAGGAGGAGAAGGAACGGGTATCCTCGGGCAGGACCACCTCGTAGAAATTGGCCCAGATGACGCGGTGGGACAACACATGCTTCACCCCCCGATGCAACAGTCGGAAAAGGGGACTTTCGCCCTCGGCAATGAGGTTCTGCAACTGGGGCAAGCGGTAGAAGTCGGCCTCGGCAACCTCCTCCTTCGTCTCCACCAGAGGAAGTTCGTAGAGATTGCGCCAGATGTCGTCCGCCTGTCGCTTACGAATAAAGGTATATGCGCCCGCACGTACATATATATAATTGAAATATCGGTCAGAGACCTTAGTCTTGTGCTTCTTCACGGGCAACTGCCCTACCCACCCTTCGGCATAGGCCACACACCTGTCTGCCAACGGGCACGTCGGGCAATCGGGGTGAAGAGGGGTGCACTGCATGGCTCCGAAATCCATGATGGCCTGGTTGTATTCTCCAGGCCGGGTACGCACCATCAGGGCATCGGCCATGGCGGCAAACTCCCTCTTGCCAGCCGTAGAGTCTATCGGGGTATCCACCCCCATCAGGCGCGAAAGCACACGATAGACATTGCCATCCACCACAGCATGGGGAAGACCGAAGGCAATGGAACAGATGGCCGCCGCGGTATAGTCGCCCACTCCCTTCAGAGAGCGCACCCCCTCATAGGTACGGGGAAAGCCGCCCTGGGCAACAATCTGACGGGCCGCCTCATGCAGATTGCGTGCACGGGAATAGTATCCCAATCCCTGCCAATACTTGAGCACCTCATCTTCATCGGCCGCAGCCAAAGCATCCACATCGGGAAAACGGCCGATGAAACGGAGGAAATAGTCATATCCCTGAGCTACGCGCGTCTGCTGTAAAATAATTTCAGACACCCAAATCTGATACGGATCCCGCGTCTCACGCCACGGAAGTTCGCGCTTGTTCAGACGGAACCAATCGAGCAAAATAGAACCCAAACTATCCATAATCCTGCTTTTTTGTGCAAAAATAAGGCAATAATCAAAAAGTTGGGCCTTTTTTTAGAAAAATCTGCAAAATATATTTTTCAGAGAACGAGAAAAGCTATATATTTGCAGTCCAAAAAATTAAGATTATCGTATAACCATAAATTAAAGCGAAATGACAAAAGCTGACATTGTAAACGAAATTAGCAAAAGCACAGGCATTGACAAGGCCGCAGTTCTGACAACCATCGAGGCCTTTATGACCACAGTAAAGGACACCATGTCAAAGGGTGAAAATGTATATCTCCGCGGATTCGGTAGCTTCGTAGTGAAGAAGAGAGCTCAGAAGACAGCTCGTAATATCTCAAAGAACACTACTATCATCATCCCCGAGCACAACATTCCTTCATTCAAGCCTGCAAAGACTTTCACTATCTCAGTGAAGGAAGACTAATCAGAGTGAAATAAACAAATTAGTATTAACCCATAAAAAAAAGCAAGACTATGCCAAGCGGTAAGAAGAAAAAAAGACACAAGATGGCTACGCACAAGCGTAAAAAAAGACTGAGAAAGAACAGACATAAGAGCAAATAAGCCTCAGTCAAGAAAAGCCTGAAAAGGAACGAAAACAACAAAGAACAAACTTGCAAAGTAAACCAGTTACGGACTTTCGGGTTTGTTCTTTGCGTATGAGAAAACTATCAAGAAAACAGAAGAAATGACAAGCGAATTAGTAGTAGATGTACAACCGAAGGATATCTCCATTGCCCACATGGAAGACAAGGCACTGGTGGAATTCCAAAAGGAAGGGCGCGAAGCGTCCTATTCGGTGGGCAACATTTATTTCGGACGCATCAAGAAACTGATGCCCGGCTTGAATGCTTGCTTCGTGGATGTCGGCTCTGGCAAAGATGCATTCCTTCATTATCTTGACTTGGGACCTCAATTCCGCTCCATCCAAAAGTATCTGAAACAGGTCCAGAGCGACCGTAAAAAGCTCTACCCCATCGCCAAAGCCACCACCATGCCCGACATGGAAAAGGATGGCACAATCAACAACGTCCTGCAACAGGGACAGGAGGTGATGGTACAAGTTGTCAAGGAACCTATCTCCACCAAAGGGCCACGCCTCACCTGCGAACTCTCCTTCGCCGGACGTTACTTGGTTCTCGTGCCTTTCAATGAGAAGGTATCCGTCTCTACAAAAATCAAATCCAGCAGCGAACGCGCCCGCCTGAAACAATTGCTACAAAGCCTGAAGCCGAAACATTTCGGAGTAATCGTGCGCACCGTAGCCGAAGGAAAAGGGGCCAGCGAACTGGATGCCGAACTGAAAGTGTTGCTCAGACACTGGGAAGACGCCATCACCAAAGTGCAGAAATGCACCAAGACGCCTATACTGATTCACGAAGAAACCAGCCGGACAGTAGGACTTCTGCGCGACCTTTTCAACCCCTCATTTGAAAACATTTACATCAATGACGAAACGGTGTATCACGAAGTGCGTGACTACGTTTCACTCATTGCACCAGAAAGGATTGAAATCGTCAAACAGTACAAAGGTAAACTTCCTATTTTCGATAATTTCGCAATCACCAAGCAAATCAAATCATCCTTCGGGAAAACAATCTCCTACAAACGCGGTGCATACCTCATCATTGAACACACAGAGGCCATGCACGTGGTAGATGTAAATAGCGGCAACCGAGCCAAAGCTGAAAATGGCCAAGAAGCCAATGCTTTGGAGGTAAACCTGGGAGCAGCCGACGAGTTGGCACGCCAACTGCGCTTGCGTGATATGGGAGGAATTATCGTCGTTGACTTCATCGACATGAATCTGGCGGAAAACCGGCAAAAGCTCTATGAACGCATGTGTGAGAACATGAAGAAAGACCGGGCCAAGCACAACATACTTCCGCTCAGCAAATTCGGATTGATGCAAATAACACGCCAACGGGTACGCCCAGCCATGGATGTCACCACTGCTGAAACCTGCCCCGTCTGCTTCGGAAAAGGCAGTATCCAGCCATCCATTCTCTTTACAGATACATTGGAAAGCAAAATTGATTACCTGGTCAACAAATTAGGAATCAAGAAGTTCAAGCTACACCTCCACCCATACGTGGCCGCCTACGTCAATCAGGGACTTGTCTCCATGAAACGAAAGTGGCAAATGAAATACGGATTCGGAATCAAAGTCATTCCCAATCAGAAACTGGCCATGCTGCAATATGAATTCTACAATTCACATGGCGAAGAGATTGACATGAAGGAAGAATTTGAAATCAAATCGTAAGGAAGGAAAAAAGAGGTTGTGTCTCCATCTGATGAACACAACCTCTCTTTTTTTGTATCTCTCCTCCCCTACATTGTTTACCTCAGTCTGATAACCTCCCCTATGCGCGGAGTATAATCGGCAGACTTATCATTCATCTTATAGAGGCGCTCAAGCCTGATACCATAACGCTGACTGATAAGATACATGCTCTCGCCCGACCGGACAACATGCGTTTTGAAGGCCTTATGGGCACGCCTGTTCTTCTTCTCCAAATAAATCACATCCCCCTGTTGCAGGACATATCCTTTATACAAATCATTATATTTCCGTAACTTACGGGCTGAGATATCAAATTCCTCCGAAAGAGCTTCCCAGGTATCTCCCCTACGGGCTACAACATACAACAATCCGTTTGCCAAAAACGGCTCATGCGGATTGGCAATCCACGTACCCTTGAGACGTCCGCTGTCAAAACGGTCCAGTTCGTATAGTTCTATCAACTGTATCAACTGGTTGGCATAAGCCGGATTAGTAGCATACCCTGCCTTCTTCAACCCACGCGCCCATCCTTTATAATCCGTAGTCTTCAGATTGAACAGCGCTGCATACCGTTTCTTCCCTGCCAAAAAGCGAGAATGATCCTCATAACTGGCACGGGCATCCTTATAGACACGAAAGCACTCGCCACGAGCATCATCATCATGATAGGTCTTGCGCCCCCGCCAATCACTGCCACACTTTATTCCAAAATGATTGTTGGACTTACGGGTAAGCGTACTGCGCCCAGCCCCACTCTCCAACAATCCCTGCGCCAACGTAATGCTGGCAGGAATGCGATAGCGATGCATCTGCTCGACAGCTTCCTTTTGATATTTCTCAATATAGTCAATATAATGCTGATTGCGCCGCTGGCCACTCATCGGCAACAAACATGCGAACGACAACAAAGACAGGAGAAGAAGACTTCTTTTCATCATACTTTTGCTAATTTTTCACAAATGTACGCATAATATGACAAACTTACAGAATCTATTCACTAACTTTGTGATATTTCATTCACATATTCATATCTTATAACATGAAAAAGGAATCAATCTGCTGTACTTTCATCCGCTGCACTTACGAAGAACTGCCACAAGAGGACAAACAATTGGCCGATGCTGCCAAGGCTGCTTGCCATACCAGCTACAGTCCATATTCCCACTTTCAGGTAGGATGTGCCTTGCGCTTGGACAACGACATTATCCTGACGGGAAGCAACCAAGAGAATGCAGCCTATCCCAGCGGAATGTGTGCCGAACGGACAGTACTGTATCATGCCGGAGCTGCTTATCCCCAATCAGCCGTCGCAGCATTGGCCATAGCTGCACACACTGCTGACGGATTCACTCACACCCCTTGTCCACCTTGCGGCGCTTGCCGACAAGTGATGATGGAAACAGAAGACAGACACGGTGGACATCCCATGCGCATTATCCTATACGGTGTCTCTGAATGCTACATTATAGAAGATGGCACACAGGCTTTGCTACCCTTGCAATTCAATGATGCCACGCTCACTTCTTGTACCCACTGAAATATTTCATAAACTGGGTACGCTGATAGAGATTGCTTCCCTCTGCAGCATCCAAGTTCATGCGGCCACGAAATTGGCTGATTTTATCATAGCCGTGTTCATCCATCCACTGAAGTAATTGTTCCTTCATTACCTCTATCCGCTGTGAACCATTCCAAAACAGTGTGGTACAAACCTCTACAGCCGAAGCACCGGCCAATATGGCTTTTACTGATGCCCAACCATCATGCACTCCACCCGAAATGGCATAATCAATATGAGGAATACGAGCTGAACAAATCCCTACCCAACGCAAGGCGTCACAGATGTCAGAAGGACGAGTCCACATTTCACCGGCATGAAAGTTTCCACTTTCTATCTGAATGTCGGGACGATAAGGACGATTGAACATTACCACTGCTGCTGCACCGTTGGCATAAAGTTGATTAACCAGTGTAACGGGTGCTGTAAGGTTCATCCCCAACTTGATAATGATGGGCAAACGAACATACTGTCGTACCCTGTTCAGTATTTCAATATGCTTACGTTCATACGCTCCGTATTCATAATCCATATCAGTCATCACTTCCATGATGTTCAATTCCAAAGCATCGGCTCCAGCTTTCTCTATCAAACTTGCATATTCAACCCACTCCGAACGGGTAGAGCAATTGATACTGGCAATAATAGGAATACTGCACAAACGCTTGGCCTCCTCTATCAAACCAATATGTTCTGACAAAGAGTTCGCCCGCAAATAAGTTCTCAGATAGTCATCTCCTCCAGCATTGGCAGGGTCATACCAACGGTCATGCTCCTGCATAATCTGCTCTTCAAAAATCGACTTCAGCACCACAGCACCCGCTCCGGCTTCTTCCAAGGTCAGACATTTGGGCGCAGTATCAGTCAGTCCTGAACTGCTCACTATGATGGGATTGCGTAACGTCAATCCAGCAAAAGTTGTTGTTAGTTTGTCCATAAACGAAAGTATTTCCTTTTTCAAAGAGGAACAACCAGTACGAAGAATGGTTCACTACCAACCTCCCGACAAAAAAAGGGGCTGCACCCCATTGGATACAGCCCCTTTTCTTATAAAGGATAAAATACTATTCTCTGAACATTACTCCATCATTTTCTTCTCAACTGTCACCGCTCCGTTGACATAAGTCTTGCGGATGATATTGATACCTTGCTGAAGCTTGTTCAACTGTACACCGTTAAGGTTGAAAATTTCAGTGCTGAGTACTTCACCTTCGGCTACAACACCAATGATACCTGTAGCACCATTCTTATTCACTGCTACAGATGCAGGGCAGAGACCACCCATGTTGTTGGCAGCACGAACACTGAAGTAATCTTCGTCTGTTGCATCAGCAGGAATAGTCCAACTTGTTTCGTTGGTAAACTCAACAATCTTACCGTTCTTACAGATAGCATAGCAGAATACATACTCAGAAGCATTCCACTTGAGGATACCGCTCTCAACTGTCACGTTCGGAGTGTTAGCCTGCTCAGTGAGCAACTGGGGCTGCCAGCCGTCGTCGCCAGCCAATACGTTCTCTACTGTGAACTTGGCGGCTTCTTCCTCGGTCAATACGGGGTTGTAAGAAACAGCCACATTCTGTCCGTTAGACGAGAAGCTTGTCTTACGGTTGCTGCAATCTACAGGAGCACCACTCTCAGTGTGGCTGTTGTACTCAGCGAAGAGTCCGGGCACAGCACCCATATCACTCCAACCAGCAGCAGAAGGAATAATCTTCATGGTAGTGTTGATGTAAACCGCACGTGGGCTACCCTGCCAAGGACGACCCAAAGAGTAGTTACCATCCTGCTCAGCAGCACCGTCAATAGTACAGTTGCTGAACACATACCCCCAAGCACTTGAAGTTGCAGGAGCTGTGATGCAGTCACCGCTTCCACGCTTGTTGTTGTACAGTGTCACACCGTTGAAGAATACGTCACCACCACCGCAGAGGTAGTCAACAGTACCAGTAATCATACCACCTTCCCAGTAAGTACGCTTGGTAGCACGAGTGTAGTAAGTATCCTGGTTAGAGAGCAGACGTACGTTCTTGTAAACAGCCTTGCTGGCATTTTCCTGAAGAACTACGCAACGTCCCATAGAAGCACCAGTGTCACGCAGACGGTCATAGTCAACACTCTTCAAAGTGAGGTCTTGCATATAGATGTTCTCACCACCGGTGCAGAGAGTTGCAGTCACACTGATACCTTCGGACTGCGGGTCGTTCACGATGATGGTATTCTCCATGCTTTCACCGATGAGTGAAACATTACCCGGAACAGTTGTCAGACAAGCAGTACCGAGGTCGTAAGTACCATCGTGCAAGAAGATGCGGAAGCGGTTAGAACCATCAGCCTTCTTCAAAGCAGCGAGGAACTCATCAACATTAGCAACTACAGCGTCGTACTGACCCGGAGTTACAGTCGGAGGAGCAATAGTTGTGAACTTGATAAGAATACCTGTCTTACAAGAGTTACCTGTCAAGTCTTTTACACTTTCTTCGGGTAAATAGAAGTAGTACTCAGTGTTATACTCAAGTCCCATATAAGAGAAGGTAATAGTCTTTCCACTTACCATACCCTCAAGTTCTTTCTTCACTGAAGGTTTACTTGAAATCGGATGTTCTGTTGACAAAGAAGCAGTAATACCATCAACTAAAGCTACCTTCTCATGGAAGTTGAGGACAATCTTACCTGTAGCTGAAGCACCAGTAGCACCTTCAGTAGGAATAGAAGAAATCAAAGTCGGATCCTGACCATCGTCAACCAACTTCATGGCACCATATACATAGATGTTAGAGATACAAGTACCGTCGTTATCGGGAGCAGAAGAACCGTCAACAGCACCATCCAAGTCAGGACGGAAACGAACATAAACCATAGCCTGATTGTTGGCATCCTCGCCCAGCGTAACGCTCACGGGGTTCTCTGTCTTGGCACCAGCCATAGTCACGCGACCAGCCTCAGTCCAAGTAGTACCGTCGATAGAGTATTCAACAATGACAGTAGTGTAGGCATTGTAGTTGTACATCAACTCAGCATCCACACGGATGTTTGTGAACTCGCTGGCGTTCATCTTGAACTCATACCAGTATTCACCCAGTTTCTTCCAGTTAACAGCAGCACCTACGAATGATTCGTAACCACCAGCAGCTTCCTTTGACTTGTCGAGCCAACCCTGTACATCACCATTAGCATTGGTCATGTAGAGTACAGCTGTTTCATTGTCAACAGTTGAAGCGAAGTCAGCCGGACGACCGCTTCCACCACGACGGATGAAGTCCCAACCTACAATATAGTCAGCAGCACTATACACTGCAGTGTAAGACTTGTTGCCATCCATAGTAATTACCTGAGTGGGGTTAGACTCGCCATTAGACCAGTTAGTAAAGGTCAAAATGGGGTTAGAGGCAGCAGCAACTTCAACAACAGTACCTTCTTCATACATCTGCTTGCCATCCACGATAGTGGGAACGGGGTTGTAAGAAACCATATAGTCGTTGGCACCACCATCGATGGTCATAGCCAGTTCGTAAGTGTTCACCTTCACAAAGTTGGCAGTCAGAACCTCGTCAGCCTCTACTACATAAACGAACTTAGGCTCAACAGAGATTTCCTCACCAGCAGCATTTGTCCAGTTCACAAAGTTGTAACCGAAGTCTTCAGCAGCAGTCAGCGTCAACTCTGTACCTTCGTCGTACTTGTCGCTTGCGGGATATACAGTCACCTTACCTGCCTCGGCCATGTTACCGGAAGCTGTCAGAGAATATTTGGCCACGTCAGCCACTGTACCGTTAACAGTACCTATGATGCGTACATCGCTGAAACCGATAGTCTTGCTGCTACCCAAACCTACAACTTTCACTACGAGTGAGAAGCCTTCGGTAGAAGCCAAAGAACCGGGAACGTCGAGTGTAAACTCATCACACAATTTCTCATTACCAGCATGCTTATCGTCACCAGCTTCAATAGTCTTGTTGTTACGCAAAGGAATCAAACCGCTCTCGAGCAAGACTTCCTGACCATCACCAGTACGTCCATAAATGTCGAGTGTACCACCATCAGTACCGAAACGCTGAATCTTAGCACTAACTTCCACCGGAGTGAATGTCAAGCCCTTAGCAGGCTTCACTGTCCACATGATAGTAGGATCAGAAGCATCGGCAGGCATTACAGTTACGTAGTTCACACTCTTAGCAGAACCTGTACCCATAGTGAACGAGCCAGTAGAAACAGAATTCATCGTGAATGCACCCTTCGGAGAAGTGATTGCAGGGTCAGTTGCGTTGCTGGTGAATGCCCAGATGGCACTAGCCTCAGCATCCTCAAACACTGTACCAGCATAGCTCTTCTCTACGAAAGGAAGAACAGCCTGTATCCAACGATAGTAAGAACCGTCACCGATAACGATGTCAATAGTATTTGCAGTGTTGGCAACAGTATAGCTGATAACATTGCCATTGGCAGTATAGTCAGTCTGTCCGTCAATGGTAGTAGTAGTAGGAGCACTGTAAGCCTCAATGCTTACGACAGCACCCTTGCAAGAAGGAATGGTGAACTTGGTGCCACTGTTCATCTGACACCAGTCGTCCCAGTTGCCGTTGTTAACCTTACCACCGTTGTTGGCATCGAAGTTACACTTCACATCAATAACTTCACCTTCCACTGTAGCCTGAGTTACCCAGATGAGACCTGTCTGACCTTCATAACCTACAGCCGGAGCACCATTCTTCTTTTGGAAGTCCCATCTCAAAGTCACTTCCTTAGTACGGTCGTCCAAAGAAACCTTATTGTCAGTGAATACAGGAGTCAAAGCCATTTCGCTTGTAACGGTGAACTCTTGACCGATTGCATATGTAGCAGAACCGTCAGTCCAACCAGTCAGCGTCTTTCCTTCTGCATAAAGTGTGAAGTTAGCAGGGATTTTCACCTTCTGGCCAGCCTTTACCTTCACAGCTGTAGGAACAACACCTTCTGCTGCAACATCGCCATGTCCGTATGTAACGGTGTATTCGGGAGTAATCAGACCCTCCATACCGATATTCATGGCAAAGAGGTTCACGCAATAACCGCTTCCATTGGCTGTATGGCAAAGAATCTTGAATGTATATACCTTGTTGGCTTCGAGGTTGAATTTCCAAGTGTAGTTAGGGCCATTGTTCCAATTTCCTGTGTTTTCAATGTCCTTCTTCTCTGAAGCTACGTATTCACCATTTTCGCCAAGATAACCCAAAGTGATGGCAGCTCCGTCCACCTGAGTACCAATCATAGAGGTGAACAGGTATTCACCAGCCTTAGTGGTATTTACAATGAAGGTCACGTATGAGCCATCGTATGAACTGTCAATCAATTGGCCAACCTTTTGCTTACAGTTGTTGATTTCCACCAAGTCACCCTCACCGATAACGGCTTCTACAGTACCGATTTCTACACTCTTCTCAGGGATTTCAATCTCTTCGCCACCTTCTTCACCACCTTCGTTTTCTGAAACAGGCAGTTCCACCTTCACTGTACGCCAGTAAGAACCGTCACCAATAACAATGTCGATAGTCTTTTCTGAGCCTTCGTAAGTGTAAGTCGGGGTGGTTGTGCCCTGATTGATGACTTCACCGGCGATAGTGGTAGTAGTGGTTGCACTGTATGACTCCAATGAAACTACTGTACCCTTGCAAGCAGGGATGGTAAGGATGGTACCACCGTTAATCTGTGCCCAATCCTGCCAGCTTCCGTTAGCCACCTTACCGTTGGTAGCATCAATAGGCATCTTCACGTCGATGGTCTTGCCGTTGACAACGGCCTGAGCCACCCAAATCATGGTCTTACCCTGTACACCAACGACGGGAGCACCGTTCTTCTGTTGGAAATCCCAAGTGACAGAAACGGTCTCTGTGCGGTCAGCCAAAGAGACTTCGTTGTCTGTGAAAACAGGAGTCAATGCCAACTCGGCACCTTCAGCCTTCACTTCCTGACCAAGGGCATAAGTTGTTGTTCCGTCTGTCCAACCAGTCATGGTCTTTCCTTCAACATAGAGTGTACGGTTTACAGGAAGAGCAAATGTAGTGCCCAGTTCTACTTCTGCATCAGCAGGAAGGATACCCTCTGCACCCGTATCGCCCAAGCTGTAAGTAACAGCCATGTTGTTGGGGATTTCTGACTCGTCGATGGCCTCAACAGAGATGTACGGAGTGTAAGAACCACCAGAAATGGTCAGTGTGGTTGCTTCTCCTTTATAGTAGCCATAAACAATGTTGTTCACCTTGTCGTTGTGATAGCAAGCACCAGTGTTGGTGTTGAACGTAACGACAGTTTCACCTGCTGCGTTCGTCACCTTCACGTCGCCACCCCAAGCGCAAGAACCCATACCGATTTTCACGGTACCTTCTACTTTCACCGTGGAAGTGAACCATCCCAAACCATGTTCGTTAGAATGATAAGAACCACCAATAACGATGTTAGCAGTAGCATCATCAGCAGCAACACGAGACTGTGTCCCATCATCTGCAATAGCGACACCAAATGAAACAGAACTCTTGTCCTGAATTTCTGTTTCCGTTAGAAAATTGCCATTAGTCAGGTCAATCTTCACATCCTTGAACGCAGCCGTTGCCGGAAGAACTCCCGCCAAAGCAACCCACACAAGGACGAACTTGAATAAGTTTTTAATGTTCATAAAATAATTTAGTTAGTTAATAAATAATATTGGTTTTCTCTTTTTATTCTCAAACCTTACACTGACATACTCGAATATACTCTCTATTATAATAAGGTATTGTCATGGTATTGCTGTTAACGCACACGGATATTTGAGCAAACACTCTCCACCCGCAATGAATCAGCGTGCAATATTAGCACTTTTTATTTAATTGGCAAAAAAATCCACTCATTAAATTGCATTCTTTTACGCTTTTATGTTCTAAAACATAATTATTCCACAATTTCTGTACAATCCCCCCTCTAGCCCAAAACGCAATCTGTCCATAACCTGCGTCCGCGTCCGAAGAATGCGATACATCAGCGGAACCATGCCTGTTCGTCCGTTCACTCTCAGGGAATATCCTACCGGCATTTTGCAATAGTATGAAAGTACAGTGCGGCACTACACTATGGTGTAATGCGGCACTGCACTATGGTATAGTGCCGCACTGCACTTTGAAAGTCACACTATCTGCCGACGCATCTTCTACTATAACCGAATGGAAAAACCGTTGGAGGAGCATGGATACTCAGCACAACATATCTGCTCTTTGGGAATCTTTAACGGCAGAATATACCTTTATTAAAATAAAAACCGTACCTTTGCACGGTGAAAGAAGCAAATGAAATCATAAATCATAAAATCGCAAATCATAAAATGAACTATGCATTAGTGACCGGTGGAAGCCGGGGAATCGGACGCGCCGTATGCGTCAAATTGGCTCAGATGGGCTATCACGTCATCGTAAACTATGTGTCAAATGATGCTGAAGCAGAGAAGACACTGGAACTGATAAAAGAGGCAGGAAGTGAAGGCGAATTGCTGAAGTTCGATGTCAGCAACGCAGAAGCCACCCTGGCTGCCATCGAAGGATGGCAAGAGGCACACGAGGGTGAATTCATCGAAGTGGTGGTGAACAATGCCGGCATCCGTAAGGACAACCTGCTCCTGTGGATGGAGGCCGAAGATTGGAACCGTGTGTTGGGCATCGGCCTGCACGGCTTCTACAATGTGACCCGTCCCCTACTCCAGCCCATGTTGGTGAAGAAGCGCGGACGCATCGTGAACATGGCCAGCGTGTCAGGCCTGAAGGGATTGCCCGGACAATGCAACTACTCTGCCGCTAAGGGAGGCATGATTGCCGCCACCAAGGCATTGGCACAAGAGGTGGGCCGAAAGGGTGTCACCGTGAATGCCGTAGCTCCCGGATTCATCCGCACCGACATGGTGGAGGGATTGGACGAGAAGGCGCTCAAGGGCTCCATCCCCCTCAACCGTTTTGGTGAACCCGAAGAGGTGGCCGAGCTCGTAGGATTCCTCGTGTCGGACAAGGCTGCCTACATCACGGGCGAATGCATCTCTATCAATGGAGGGTTGTACTAAATAAGACCCTCCCCCTTACCCCTCCCCCTTACCCCTCCACAAGGGAGGGGAGTGAATAGAAATAAAATTATCAACGGACAGTATGAAAACCAAAGTCTTATCAGTAATCGCCTTGATGCTCTGCACCCTGTTGCAGGCACAAGACAATCAGGCCGTCCTGACACAGATTGAGAAGGCCAATGCAGCCATCACCAGCATTGAAGGGAAGTTCAGCCAGACGAAGCTCCTTGCTTCCAACGGAAAGGAGATAAAGTCAGCAGGCACCATCTACATCAGTGGCTCTGACCAGATGGCCATGCACTACGATGCCCCATCCACCGACCTGCTCATCATCAATGGCGAACGGTTCTACATGGTGCGTGGAAAGAAGAAGAACAACTTCAACACCGAGAAGAACAAGGCCATGCGAAGCCTCAGAAACACGTTGCTCTATTGCATCCACGGAAAGCCTGCCCTGCTGGCCGAGGAGAACGGAGCCACCATCAGCACCGGCAAAGATGCAAGCGGATACACCGTGACACTGACTTCTGAGAAAAAGACTCCGCGCGGATACGAGAAAATCGTACTCAACTACGATGCGAAGTCCATGATGCTCAATCGCATGGAAATGGTTGAGTGGAGCGGAAACAGCACCACGTACACCATCACCGACATCCGTACAAACGGAAACATTGATGCACAGGTATATCAGATACCAGAGAAGAAGAAGGAGTAAAGAGTGAAGCCTCTCCCTAACCCTCCCCAAAAGGGAGGGGACTGGAAATGCTTTGTCATTCTGAACGTAGTGAAGAATCTGTAAGCGTCTGCATTATAGAGCTTTGCTTGCACAAACAGATTCTTCACTTCGTTCAGAATGACAGAGACCGTCGGTATTTTGACACACCCGCACAAAACGCATGGTAAAACTTGTATTGGGCATCCACAAGAGATTGCCCCTACTGTGCACGTTTATAGATTCATCTATTTTTTGCTCTCTCCCCCTTGGGGGAGTTGGAGAGGGCTCTCCTTTCAGCACCTGCTCACCTGCTTCACACCCTTCACGGTGCGTATCTTCTTGATGAGCTGCTCCAGTTTTGAAGTATCGTCCACCATCACCGTCAAAGTACCCGAGAAGAGTCCGTCGTAAGAGTCGATGGAGATGTTGCGCAACATCAGGTGTTGCTCCTTGGAGATGATGGATGTGATGTTGTTCACGATGCCAATGTCATCGTGCCCCACCACACGGAGGCGTATCTCGTATTGCGAGCCAGCATTCTTCCCTGCCCAGCGTGCCTTGACGATGCGGTATCCGAATCGTTCGCGAAGTTGCGGAGCATTGGGGCAATCCGTGCGGTGCACCTTGATGCCTCCACCCGAAGTGACAAATCCGAACACATCGTCGCCATAGATGGGGTTGCAACACTTGGCCAACGTGAAGTCGATGCCCTTCAGCCCACGGTCAATCACCAGCACATCGCTATTGAAGTTCTGCCTGCTCTGAAGCTCCTCGTCGGGGCGCAGGTTGAATCCCTCGGCACTACGCGCAGGTCCCTCCTCGGCAGCCCTTTGCAGGGGGTCGGTCTCATACTTCAGTTGTGCCACATAGCGCTCCACCACATCGTTGATGTCCAGTTGCTCATCCGCGATGGCCTGGTAGAAGGGGTTCACCTCCTTGAATCCCATCTTCTTGATGAGGTGCATCATGACGGGTTCGTCGTAATCCAGTTTCCTGTTCTTCAGCTTGCGTTCAAAGGTCTCCTTGCCGAACTCGGCCTGCCGGCTGCTTATCTCCTTCAGCGCCTGTCTTATCTTGGTGCGTGCGCGCGAGGTTGCCGCAATCTCCAGCCATCCCGCCTTCGGAGTCTGCGAGTTGCTTGTCAGGATTTCCACCGTGTCACCGCTATTGAGCGTCTGCCGGATGGTCACATTCTTCCCGTTGATGCGTGCGCCCACACACTTGCTTCCCACGTTCGTGTGGATGTGGAAGGCAAAGTCGAGCACCGTAGCCCCTTTGGCCAGTTTGAAGAGGTCTCCCTTGGGGGTGAACACATACACCTCGTCCTCGTAGAGGTCCATCTTGAACTGGTCCATCATCTTCAGGTCGTCCCCGTCCGAGTGCTCCAGCGCCTCGCGTATGGAGGTCAGCCACTCGTCCAGTCCGCTCTCGCCCTTCACCCCCTTGTATCGCCAGTGTGCGGCCAGTCCCCGTTCGGCCACGGCATCCATGCGCTCGGTGCGTATCTGCACCTCCACCCATGTGTTTTCGGGGCCCAGCACGGTGATGTGCAGGCTCTCATATCCATTGCTCTTGGGCACACTCAGCCAGTCGCGCAGGCGTTTCGGGTTGGGCTGGTACATGTCGGTGACGATGCTGTACACCTGCCAGCACTCCATCTTCTCGCGCTCCACCTCCGAATCCAGTATGACACGGATGGCAAAGAGGTCGTAGATGCCCTCGAACGTAGTCTTCTGCTTCTTCATCTTCTGGTAGATGGAGTGTATGCTCTTCGTGCGTCCCTTGATGTGGAAGTGCAGGCCCGCCTCGCCCAACTTCTGGCTGATGGGTCCTATGAAGGCCGCAATGTATCGGTCGCGTGCCTCCTTGGTGGCGTTCAGCTTCTCCTTGATGTGGTAGTACATCTCCTGCTCGGTATATTTCAGCGAGAGGTCCTCCAGCTCCGACTTCAGTTTGTACAGGCCCAACTTGTGCGCCAGGGGTGCATACAGATAGGCCGCCTCGTTGGCCACGCGCAAGCGTCCCTCCAAGTCCTCCACATCGCGTATGCGCCGCATCAGGTTCACCCTGTCGGCAATCATGATGAGCACCACGCGCATGTCCTCGGCAAAGGAGAGCAGCAGGTTGCGGAAGTTCTCACTCTCGATGGCAGGGCTCTTCTCATACAGCTGGTTGATGCGCACCAGCCCGCCTATGATGGTGGCCACGTCCTCGCCAAACACCTCCTTCACCTGCCCCACGTCCAGCACACCACCCTGCACACACCCGTGCAACATGATGGCCAGCACCGAGGCACGCCTCATCCCTATCTCGTCCACCACGACCTGTGCCGTCTGCATATCCTTGATGATGGGGTTCAGCCCGAAATTGTCCCTTTGCAGGACACCCTCGTCCACCGCCCGGGTAAGATACTCGCGCAACAGACGACGGTCATCCGGCATCAGACTATCGCCTGCCGTGCGCCACAAAACCCTGTACAACGACACCAGCAACTCCCGCTCCGAGGGAGTGAAAAATACGTTTTCTTCCATATCACACACGAAATTTGAGGTCAAAGTTACATTTTTTCTCCTATTTATTATATAAGAAAAAGAACTTTTTTGTACTTTTGAACGCATTTTAGCGATAAAATGAGTAAGAAACCAATTTATATACCATAAATCATAATTCAAAATTAACCCATGTTGACCCAGCAAGACAAAGAACAACTGGCCAAGAAAGGCATTTCTGAGGCACAGATAGCTGACCAGCTGGCCAGCTTCGAGAAAGGATTCCCCTACCTGAAACTGGAGGCCGCTGCCTCCATCGGCCATGGCATCATCGCCCCCGAGCAAGCCCCCTACCTGGCTGCTTGGGAAGCGTACAAGAAAGGCGATGCCCGCATCGTCAAGTTCGTGCCCGCATCGGGCGCAGCCAGCCGCATGTTCAAGAACCTCTTCGAGTTCCTCGGTGGCGAGAGTGAAGTGCCCGCAACGGACTTCGAGAAGAAGTTCTTCGGCAACATCGCACACTTCGCCTTCTATGACGACCTCGATGCCGCCTGCAAAAAACTTCATGGCAAGGACATCCCCACCCTCATCGCTGAGGGACAGTACAAGCCCATCGTGGCCGCCCTGCTCGAGAGCGCCGGACTCAACTACGGACAGCTCCCCAAGGGCCTGCTGAAGTTCCACAGTTACGACGACGGCCCCCGTACCCCACTGGAAGAGCACCTCGTGGAGGGAGCCCTCTACGCCTCGGGAAAGACCGGTCAGGTGAACGTACACTTCACCGTGTCGCCCGAACACCGCCCACTCTTCGAAGCACTCGTGGCCGAGAAAGCCCAGAAGTATGCCCAGAAGTACGGCATCGCCTACAACATCAGCTTCTCTGAACAGAAGCCCTCCACCGACACCGTAGCTGCCGACATGGAGAACAAGCCCTTCCGCAACTCCGACGGCTCACTCCTCTTCCGCCCCGGCGGACACGGTGCCCTCATCGAGAACCTCAACGACCTGGATGCCGACATCGTCTTCATCAAGAACATCGACAACGTCGTGCCCGACCGACTGAAGCCCGAGACCGTCACCTACAAGAACCTCCTTGCCGGTGTCCTCGTCACCCTTCAGAAACAGGCCTTCGACTACCTCCGCCTCCTCGATAGCGGACAGTACACCCAAGAGCAGGTCGAAGAAATCATCCGCTTCGTCCAGCAACAGCTCCTCTGCCGCAAGGCCGATATCAAGAACCTCGAAGATGCCGAACTCGTCATCTACCTCAAGCAGAAGCTCAACCGCCCCATGCGCGTGTGCGGTATGGTGAAGAACGTGGGCGAACCCGGCGGAGGCCCCTTCCTGGCCTACAATCAGGACGGCACCGTCAGCCTGCAAATCCTCGAGAGCTCACAGATTGACATGAGCGACCCCGCCAAGAAAGCCATGTTCGAGCAGGGCACCCACTTCAACCCCGTTGACCTCGTCTGCGCCGTAAGGAACTACCGTGGCGAGAAGTTCGACCTCACCCGCTACGTCGATAAGGCCACCGGCTTCATCAGCTACAAGAGCAAGAGCGGACGCGAACTCAAGGCCCTCGAACTCCCCGGCCTTTGGAACGGTGCCATGAGCGACTGGATCACCATCTTCGTTGAAGTCAGCCTCGGCACCTTCAACCCCGTCAAGACGGTGAACGACCTCCTGCGCGAGCAGCATCAGTAAGAGAAAAAAAGGTAAGAGCGGAGCAGACCCTCCGCTCTTCTTTTTTTAACTTCCATAATATCCATTTGCAGGGACATACACAGGGTTACGCTGTGTGGAAATATTCTTCAACTTCCCCTCCTCCACCAATCGTTTGATGATGCGTCCAGCGGTTGACCGAACCTGATTACACAAGTATCCAAATCCACGACGTGTAATGATGGCTTCATTAGCAAAGTGCTCAGTCAACTTTGCATCAATCTCCTCATCACTCATCGGCATAGAGTGGGCTCGCAGTTTCGAGCGATAAATCTTTTGCTTCAACAACTGATTCTTCAAAGCTACATCTGCACGGAAAGATACAGATTTGAACCGCACACTAGCCCACTTCATATCTTCATGGTTAGTCACTTTCTTTGCACACTGCAAATTTACGGAAAAATAGCCTATATCTTCCAAAAACACCTTGTCTCCATTTCCCAGGTGCGAAGCTATCTTCCCTGCCAAAGCATTAAGCACAGCCTTCACATCGGTCTTGGTAAGTGAACACTCATCCTGAATTTCACTGGCCAACTGGTCAGTACTCACTTTGTTGTAAGTTACCACACGTGCATGATAACTTTTCTCTTCATCCTTATTGGGATTAGGAGTCTTATAAAACTCATAATAAATAGCCATATCATTATTAGTATTGGTTTTATTTTACAAAGGTATAACATGTCTTTTTATAGAAAAGGTTGACTCTTAAAGAATCAACTCAATGAAAGAAAGAAAAAAGCAAATTAACCTGACCCGTTCCGAACGTAATGCTCTTTTGCATGAATTATTGGAGCATTACTATGTGAATCATGGTAGTATT
>JAFXDL010000127.1 GCA_017516265.1 Bacteroidaceae bacterium | reverse complement strand
TGCTCTATCAACTGAGCTACTTCCGCAATTTTAGTGGGCAAAGATGGATTCGAACCACCGAAGGCGTAAGCCAGCAGATTTACAGTCTGCCCCATTTGGCCACTCTGGTATTTGCCCAATGTTTTCCTAATTTCAGGAGAGCCTCTTGTCGGATTCGAACCAACGACCCCGAGATTACAAATCACGTGCTCTGGCCAACTGAGCTAAAGAGGCATTTTTTTCTAAAATTTGCAGCCATGCACAAGGCTTGGTGCGAAAACGGCTGCAAATTTAGATGTTTATTTTGAAATACGCAAACTTTTGGCGACTTTTTTACTTTCCGCGCTGTTTTTCTTTGTATTTCTGCAGTTGTTTCTCGAGTGCATCCACTCCTTCGTCTATAGATTCTTCAAAAGTGTCGCATACCTTCTCCACATACAAATCCCCATTGGGAACGAATACGCGGATGTCCGCTTCCTTATTTTTTGCAGTCTCAGGCTTCACGACTTTCAATGACACCTCTACCTTTCTTATTTCATCGCAATACTTTTCGAGTTTGCCAACTTTCTTTTGAACAAACGCCTGCAACTTTTCTGTCGCATCGAAATGGATAGATTGAATTCTAATGTCCATACGTACCTCCTTTTGTTATGCTCTTGGATGAGCGTGTTTATAAACTTGTTTCAACTCTTCGAATGTCATATGAGTATAAACCTCGGTAGCCGCCAGACTTTCATGCCCCAACAACTCTTTCACAACACCCAACTCCGCTTGATTGTTGAGCAAGGACGTCGCAAAAGAATGTCTCAAGACATGCGGGCTCCGTTTTTTCATCCTCACGACCTTCGAAAGATGTTTTCTCACCAAGGCTTGGACTTTTGATCTGCAGATGCGGTGTCCCTTCTTATTTACTATGAAAGCTTCGTCCGCACACTCACAGTTCTCATCCCGACTGCTGATATAGTCAAGCAATGCATCTCGCAATTCCGCACCGAACGGTATCACCCGCTGCTTGTTTCCCTTTCCCAAGACCTTCAATTGCATGGAGACAAAATCCACATCCGTATCGTCCAACCCTACCAACTCCGACAAGCGGATTCCTGTAGTATAGAACATCAGAATGACTACCTTGTCCCGACAAGCCTCAAACCCTTCACCGAAATCCGTTTCATCCAGGAGGCTGTTCATATCCCCCTCCTTCACAAAGTACGGAAGCGGCCTTTTGCGTTTCGGCCCTCGCAATCCCGCTAATGGACTTACGCGCACAACCTTTTCACGCATCAAAAGTTTGTAAAACGTGCGCAACGAACTCAGTTTCCTGTTTACCGACGCAGGGGAATACCCTTTGTCCATCAACCACTCAATCCATCTGCGTACCAAATCGACATCGACATCCTTCCATTCTATGGTTTCGTCTTCAGCCGAAAGGAAAGCGTTGAATTCCAACAAGTCAGATCTATAACCTTTCACGGTACATTCCGAGCGGAGCAGTTCCAACTTCAGGTAATTCTGGAAAGTTTCTATCAACAAATCTGTCGCCATATTTTTTCAGCGACGAAAATACGCAAAAGAATTCAATAATCCAAAGAATTGCTGGATTATTTTTCTAACTTAATCAATCTTCTACTTGCTGAAGCTTCTGAACATAGACAGCACGCTCTCTCTTGAGTCTGTTCTTTACAGACGGCTTGTCAAACTGCTGACGAGCTCTCAACTCTTTAACAACACCAGTCTTTTCGAATTTTCTCTTGAATTTTTTCAGCGCTCTTTCAATGTTCTCGCCTTCTTTTACAGGTACTACAATCATTTTGTTAATTATTAATTTATATTAGTAAAACTATATTTTCACGAAATCAGGGCGCAAAATTACACATACTTTCTTGAACGACAAAACTTTCAGGCATTAATTATCATTTTTTATCGAAAAAAGCATCATTCTACCCACCAAGCTATATATATTATAATGTACGCGCGAAGGAAAGGGACAGTCCAAGAAGGGGCCAGCCGAAACCCTAGTTGCAGATTATACCGTCCCTACAAATACAGAAAGAAGAGACATCGTGCAAACCTATTATATATAACCGATTTTCGGATTGTCCCCCCAAGAAGCCTCACGATAAGGTGCAAAAAAAGAGGCCTACCGAAAATACGGCAAACCTCTCTTTAAATCATTTATATTTCAATTACAAGTTGGGATTCAATGTTGACCACTCTTCTACTGCGGGGATGATACCCAATGAAATAATTTCATCGCGCATCACCTGCAAGTGAGCATATGATGCATCCAATGCAGCAATTTCAGCGTCTGTACCAGTCACTTCACTAAAATGAACACCTGTAGCATCTATTACAGTAGGCATAGCCATCAATACATTCTTGTACTTCTCATTGTTTACATAGCAACCTGCAGGCCAGTAGAATTCTGCACCACCCATAGCAGCCTCAATCATTTTTACTGATTGATATGCAGGGCTCTGGAACGAACTACGTCCACGAAGCTTGATAATATTTGAACCGCCCTGAATAGTGTTGTGCTTTATCTCAGCCCACTGCTCATCGGAAATTTCGAACTCAGACAAAGGCTTGCCATCTACTGTAATCTTAGAAGCGAACACAGCCATGGCTTCACCATGTCCACCATAAGTGCGAGCATTCTCCACCTTGTATTGAGGCACATTAATGGCCTTAGCTATGGCTTCCTGCAAACGAGTAGAATCGAGAGCCGCCAAAGAGGTCAACTGACTAGGCTTCAATCCCGAACGAATCAAAGCAGTGAGTGCTGTCACATCGGCAGGATTGAAAATCACCACCACATGTTTCACATCAGGACAATACTTCTTGATGTTATCACCAAACTCTGCAGCAATCTGACAGTTACCCTTGAGCAAATCCTCACGAGTCATACCCTCCTTACGCGGAGCACCACCTGATGAGATGATATACTTAGCGTCCGTGAAAGCCTCTTTCGGGTCGGTAGTCCATGTAATGTTAGCACCTTCGAAAGCGCAATGGCACATTTCCTCTGCTACACCATTCACACCGGGACCATAGATGTCGTAAAGACAAATATTAGGCGTAAGGCCCAACATCAACGCAGTTTGAGCCATATTAGAACCGATAGCGCCACCGGCACCCACGATAGTAAGTTTTTCGTTCGTTAAAAATTTCATAATTGTTTCTTTTATTTATATGGTTTTGAAAAAATTGTTCTTCTTCGAATTTCTGCAGGCAAAGTTAACCAATATCTTTCACATGACCGAAAGAAAAGTTTCATAAAGTAAGTTAATTTGCAGGTTTCCATCAGATTCTTTCCCCACAAGGTAAACATTATGCGAAATTTGCTTTTTCGATGTTACAAAAAGCACCTGACCACAGCTTTACCTGGACACCTTTTGCTTATAAAAGCCTCCTTCACACAATAAAAAGAATGTGCCAAAGATTCAAGGGAACATCTATCCAAGTCACTTTGGCACATTTTCTATATCTGCATCAGATAATCTCAATACCTTGTTGCTTACAAAGTTCCAATCCGAGATCTTTCAGCTTGAATTTCTGTATCTTGCCACTTCCTGTCATGGGGAACTCTTTGACGAAGAAGATGTACTTCGGTATCTTATAGCGGGCAATCTTGCCTTCGCAGAACTCACGCACATCAAATTCGTTCATCTCAACCCCTTCGTGCAGTATAATGAAAGCTCCCACCGCCTCGCCATAGCGTTTCGAGGGGATACCCGCCACCTGTACATCCTTGATTCCCTCCATCTGATAGAGGAATTCTTCGATTTCGCGCGGATAGATGTTTTCGCCTCCGCGGATAATCATATCCTTGATACGGCCTGTGATGCGATAGTTTCCGTTTTCATCCTTCACACCCAAGTCTCCCGAATGCAAGAAACCATTCTCATCAATCACCTCTGCCGTAGCTTCCGGATTCTTATAATATCCCTTCATGGTGTTGTAACCGCGATTGCACATCTCACCCTGCACACCTACGGGGCACTCCTCCCCTGTCTCCGGGTCAAGTACTTTCACCTCCGTAAATTCGAAGTCACGCCCCACAGTAGTACATCTGACTTCAAAGGGGTCATCAATGCGCGTATGCGTCATACCCGGAGAAGCCTCGGTCAGTCCATACACACTGGTCACCTTCATGAACATCTTCTCCTCCACCTGGCGCATCAACTCGATGGGACAAAGCGAACCTGCCATGATACCCACACGAAGACTCGACATGTCAAACATCTCAAACATCGGATGGTTCAGTTCGGCAATAAACATGGTGGGCACTCCATAAACCGATGTACAACGCTCCTTATGGATAGAGGCCAGCACCACCAACGGATCAAACCTCTCCACCATCACCTGTGTACATCCGTGGGTCAGACAGTTCATCGTAGCCAGCACCACACCAAAGCAATGGAACAGAGGCACACATACGCACAACTTGTCATCCTGCGTGAACTTCATGTGCTCACCCGTCAGAAACCCGTTATTGGCAATATTGTGGTGCGTCAGCATCACTCCCTTGGGGAATCCCGTTGTACCCGAAGTGTATTGCATGTTCACCACATCGTGACAATCCACCTTCTTCTTGGCTTCGTCCAAGATGTCATCCTCCACATTGTTGCCCAACAACAACACTTCGGCCGTATTGTACATACCACGATACTTCTCCTGCCCGATGTAGATCACATTCTTCATGCAGGGGAAACGCTTGCTTTTCAGATATCCACGCTGACAGGTCTTCAGCTCCGGAAGCATCGTATATACCATATTCACATAATCATCGCTTCCGCGGTCACCATTCACGATACAGAGCGTATGCATGTCCGAGTTCTGACACAGATACTCCAGCTCCGCCTGCTTGTAGTTGGTATTCACCGTCACAGCCACCGCACCAATCTTGGCACAAGCATAGAGGAACGTGAGCCAGTCGGGCACATTACCCGCCCAGATACCCACATGGGTACCACGCTCCACACCGATGGAGAGCAATCCCTTAGCCATGTGATCCACACGCTCGTTGAACTTGCTCCACGTAAATCGCAGATTGCGGTCGCTATATACTATGTATTCCTTGTCAGGAGTTGTCTCGGCCCAGTGCTCCAGCCAGTCACCGAGGGTTCTATTTGAAAGTTCCATCATATTTTATTATTTAGGAGTACAGGAGGCAGGAGTGCAGACAATGGCGCTGCTTGCACAATGGCATGACACTTGTCTGAACTCCTGTAACTTCTGAACTTCTGATTCCTCATATACTTCTCCCAGAGTCCAGTACTCGCAAAAGTTCTTTCCTTAAATCGGAGTATATACTACTGCCAGAATCTTAGCAGCCTGTCCCTGATAGCCATGCAAATGATGGGGTACAATAGAGTCATAGTAGATTGTGTCTCCAGCCTCTATCACATATTTGTTCTTGCCATGAAACACCTCAATAGCACCCTCCATCACATACACAAACTCCTCTCCTTCATGAGAAGAAAGTTCATAATCAGCCTCACCCACAGCCTCAATGTCGATAATGAAAGGCTCCATATGGCGATCCGCCTTCGACTTGGAAAGCGAATGATAGTGCATGTGTGTGCGTGCATCCGCTGCATTGTTCGAGAAACTGATGGTTGCATCCGTTGTCTCCTGCTTGCGACAGATTACAGCTCCCACCTCATCCTGATCATCCAAGAAAGTACCCAGACGCACGCCCAATGCACGGGCAATCTTGATAAGGGGCGCCAACGAAGGGATATCAACGTTGTTTTCAATGCGTTCAATCTGCTCCACCGACAGGGCGGTGCGCTCGGCCAACTCGGCCACACTGATTTCTCGGGTTTCGCGCAGCGACTTAATCTTTTCGCCCACGATTTGTGTACTGTCCATAGGTTGTTATTTTATCATTTTTTGTTTCTAGTTTCTCTCTTTGCAAAAGCATATTTCCTTTTGAATCGACAAAGATAGAGAAAAACCACCATATACGCGACAAAATTCGCAAAATTTTAGTCAAGAAGACAAAATTGGTCGGGAAAAGAGCCATTTCGATGACAAAAAGCAAGCCATAGACTATCCATTCTTCATTCATCATCCCCCTTTGGAGGAGATTCATGAAGATGAAAATTAAAAGTTAAGAATTAAAAGTTCGCTTGCATTCGGAGGCGTCAGAAGATTTAAATCTTCAGGCCGTAAGATTTAAATCTTTGCGCGCTAAGATTCAAATCTTTCCGAAAGACAATGCATCCTCAGTCCCCCTCTCCTTTGGGGAGGGTTAGGAAGGGGGTATTCTTCTCTATTCTTTTCTTCTCTTTTCTCTTTTACGTGCGCGTACGCGAGAATCCCCGGACTATCTTCTTTGTTTTCAATGATTTCATTCATTTTTTCGCATTCTGAATCTGTGCACAAAGTGGGCACTTTCGTGCCACATTCGTGCACGTTTCTGTCGTTTTCGAGGACGAAAGTGCCACTTTGCTGCACACTTTTGTGGTGTCCATACATCTATAACAATACGTCCGAAAGCGGTTTTGTTGTCGGTTGGAAGCAGCTTCGTGGGTAGCAGAGCCACTTTCTACCCACAACAGCCCTTACTTTTTGCATGAATATGCAGGATCTGACGTATTTCGGAGGATACAGGATTCACGAAACAGTAAAATCTGAAGATGTAGGATTTATTACTTCGGGGTGTTGAGTTTTTAGAAAGCCTCTCCCCCTTTGGGGGCTGGAGAATCTTTAAACCTTGAACTTTGAACCAGTTCTTCACTCCCACTCCACCACCATTTGCCGATGTTGCGGTTCCCTACAGTGGGTTGTCAAAAAGCCCTCATTCCATTTATTCCATACAGATTTACGACTCCTGATTCATACGGCTACGTTCGCGATACTCTGAGGGGGTGAGACCCGTCTGTGCCTTGAAGCACTTGCCAAAATAACGTGGGTCATTAAATCCTACGGCATACGCAATGCGCGAATATGGTTCTTTGGATTTTGCCACCAGCTCTTCTGCCCGTTGGATACGAATCTGCCGGAGGAGTTCCACAGGACTGATACCCAAAAGTTTCCTCACCTTACTATAGAAGACTGTACGTCCCAGGCAGACAGCCGAAGCCAAATCCTCAATTTTCAGTTCCGGATTGCTGATATGCTCATCAATATATGCCAACAGGTTTTCCATCATCTGCTTGTCTGCATCCACGATATTAGCAGGTTGCAGGCGAATAACTACACCTTCGCCCGACTGTGCCGCTTCGCCTTCTTCGGTATGCACACTCTCTGCAGAAGGAGTGACTGCCGGCAAACCAGAAACGGCATCCGACGATTGAGGGATTTCCGCCATACGGAATCCCTTAATCTGTTCCAAATAGTTCTGCTGCTGGATATGCAGATTACTGATGATGTTGGCCATGCGCTGTTTCAGATAGGTGGCACTGAACGGTTTGGTGATGTAGTCATTCACCCCTAATTTCAGTCCTTCTATACGGTCGTCCATAGAAGCCTTGGCAGAAAGGATGACAATGGGGATATGCGAGATGCTGGCATCATCTTTGATCTGACGTACCATACTCATTCCGTCCATCTCGGGCATCATCACATCGGTAAGGATGAAATCGGGGTGCACAGCACGTGCCTTTTCCAGCCCTTCACGACCGTTTACTGCTTGCGTCACCTCATATTCACTTTCCAAGATACTGGCAAGGAAGTCACGCAGGTCATCATTGTCCTCTACGACCAACAAATGGGGTTTGTCATTCATGGACGATTTCTCATCGGCTACAGTGGGCAAGCCGTTACCCGACACTTGCTGTTCTTCGTTCATTGTCTGCATCACTTCACCCACATTCTCGTCGCTGATATAATTGTGTTTTCCCTTGGAATAGGTCAGCATCTTGTTCACCATCTCCAACATCCGGCTGGCATTCCGTTTCACCATCTCCAGATGCCCCTGTGCCATATCGCTGAGTCCACCAGCCTCCAACACTTCGTTGACGGGTCCGCCGATAAGAGTAAGTGGTGTACGCAGCTTGTGACTGATGTCCGAGAAGAATTCCAGCTTCATGACATCCAACTTGCGCTGCATCTCAGCCCGGGTACGCATCCGATAAATCCATACAGCCAGAATAATGACCGCCACCAATATCAACACCTGAACACACCTTCCCCACCAACTTTCCCAGAATGTAGGTTGTACAAAGAGATGCAACGTGCGGGTATTATCGACCCAAGTACCGTAAGCATTGGTACTGCGCACCAACAGGCGGTGATTGCCATGTGGCAGGTCGTTCCATGAGATGCTGCGTTCACGTCCCAAATGATTCCACTCCCGGTCAATGCCTTCGAGCATATAAGCATAGCGTATCATGTGGTTGTCCTGATAGTCCAATGCGGCAAAATAGAGAGTCAGATTCCGCCGGTCAGCCGGAACATACAAGCTGTCTCCCATAAACGTCAACAGATTCTCATCCTCGCCTCCATCATGAAATTGAAGACCGCTGAAGACCAAAGAGGGGACGTAGTTGTCCTCCTGCAAGTTCTGGCATTTGAAATGTATCGTCCCACTACTTGTTGCCAATGCCATCAAATCGTCCCGAGAATTATAAGCAGGCAATGCTTCGGCCAAACGGGTATCCTCTCCCAAGTATTCAGCTCCGTAGCACCAGACTTTGTTCTGCTTCACATCGTACATGTTCAGACTGTTCTCACATCCAATCCAGATATTCCCAGATGCATCTTCAGCCAATCCGAACACTATCCCACAATTATTGACAAAGTGGGTAATGTTTTCCAATTCCAGAGACTTATGGCTGGTCCCTAGCCCATCGGACTTCATACGCTGCAGTCCACCTCCAACGGTGGCTATATAGACCGTTCCATCCGAAGCGACCAAAGTCTGCATCACATCGCTGGTAAGCAAGGACTTCGGGTCGCCGGGGACATGTTTGTAAGCGAAAAACCTGATATCCTCCAACGGTGTGCTGTCATCCTTGAAGACTACCATACCATTGGAAGCCGAGACAATGATGGTACTGTCTGCCGTTTCGGTGATACGGCGTACCTTATGAAAATCTTTCAACGGATACCGCAACAGATGTCCACCTGCATTCTTGAAGGAAGGATTCCCGTCTGCATCTTCACTAAACAGACTGATACCTTTTTCGAACGTACCTATCCATATGCGCCCCTGATGATCTTCATACACGTCATATACCTGATTGCTACAAATCGTATTGGAATCTGCAGGATTATGGACATAGTGCAACAGTTCACCTTGTGGTGTCAGCCGATAAAGACCATCACCCTTAGAACCAATCCAGATGTTTCTGTTACTGTCTTCAAACAGACAGTAGATATGGGTGGTAAATGACATCGGAGCGCTATGCAAACGCCCATCAGCACCCAGATACTTGACAGATGAAACGGAGGATTTCTGATCTTTTTCCAACACGGACAGTTTCCCTGAACGGAAACCAGTCCAAAGACGGCCACTGCTGTCATAGAGGACACTGCGTACTTCGCTGGCATCGGTTAGTCTGACAATGTCTTGCTGCTTGAATTGTAACATTGCCAGATTGTGATTATTGCTGAACCATAAATTTCCTTGGGCATCAATAAACCAACGGTCAATGTAGGGTTGTGCATTCTTTGTCCGCAAGAGATAAGGGCACATTTCATCCTTTTTTGCATCATAATATCCAAAGAATCCATTAGCCGTAGCTGTCCATAAAACACCCTTTGCATCCTCATGAAACAATGTCTGGATACTCTGCCTCAGAACAGGCATACGATTGGCAATAGGATAAATAACAAACGACAGCGATGTGACATCCAAGACATTCACCCTCAGCAGGCTATCCCCATTGCCATACGTCATCCACAAACAATCCTGACAATCCCAATAGGCACTACGATTATTCTCTATCACTCTTGCTTCTGCTGGGAGTTTCAAGATACGGCACTGCTTTGTTTCTATATCGCAGAACAACAGTCCCTTGTCCGTTGTCGCCACCAACAATCGGTCATCCTTGTCACTTAGTCCGCCCACATAATTCACTTGCACGGGCAGTTCTAACGCCGTCTGTCGGCCTGTATACTTATCAAAATATCCTATCCGCCCATCAGCTGTAGCCATAAAGACATATGATCCGACATGCTTTATATATAAATAAGGTATCTCACTCGCCCACCCATCCTTCAGACGAATGATGCCCGAGTGAGTGACTATCCACTCCTCACCGTCACCATCTTCATAAATTGTATTAAACGATTTTCCAGCCAAAACACCTTCACCCTGACAAAAAAGCCGGATTCCATCCTTTGATTTATAACGACGGCCATCTATGCGAGCTATATATTTTTCCCCCTCCACTCCAAGTAACCATGTATGACCGTTTTTCATACAGACAACACCTTTGCATTTGAAACGCACACCATAATATTGATGTATGTAGGTCATAACGTCCACATATCGGCCTTGTGTACGGTCAAAAAGAAAAGGATTCTGATCATGAGTGACTCCCCAAATATTTCCGATGAGGTCTGGCTGAATCCCCATCAACCGATTAGTGGTAAGTACTCTTTGCTGATTGTCCGTCACGTCTCCATAGTTTGTAAAACGATAACCATCGTAGCTGGCCAGTCCGCTCCAAGTGGTAAACCACATCATTCCATCTTCTGTCTGTTGGATTCCTGTAATCACATTCGAAGCCAAGCCGTCACGCAACCCAAAAGTCTTCACTTGACAATAAGACTGTGCACAAAGTGCGACCGGCACAAAAGGAAGTATGAAGAATAGTAAAAAAAATCTTTTCATGGATATAGTTAATCTATAGTCTTTTCCTAATCTGTGGCAAAGATAAAGAAATATCAAAGAAGAAAAAAAGAAATAAAAAAGAAATTATCACAAAAGGCTACAACAAAAAAAGTGGATGTGCATCAGCACACCCACTTCTCCATACAATTTATAACTGATTTTTCAGAAATCAATCTCTCTTCGGACGACGCTCAGGACGTTCACGACGTGCAGGACGCTCTACGTAATCCG
>JAFXDL010000126.1 GCA_017516265.1 Bacteroidaceae bacterium | reverse complement strand
TCCTTGGCTATGCGGGCGGCATAGTCAACCGTGCGCATCGGGGTCTCCAGCTGCATCAGCAGGATGCCCGCTTTGCTTATGGCCTCTGCCGCGCGGTCGATGTCGGGCGGAAGCAGTTGGGCATTGGCTCCCGAGGCCACGGCTATGCTGTTCTCACCCTGCGCATCCACCATGATGAGGGCCACGCCCGAGGGATTCTCACCATCCACCATCACGTAGCGCGTCTCTATCCCCTCGGCCTGATACTGCTCGATGGCCCGTTGGCCGAAGGTGTCGTTTCCTACCTTGGCCACAAAGGTGACATTTCCACCCAGTCGGGCTGCAGCCACGGCCTGGTTGGCTCCTTTCCCACCGGGGTTCATGAAGAACTTCCCTCCGATGAGCGTCTCGCCCGGCAAGGGCAGGCGCTCCATGTTGACCACCATATCGGTGTTGCAACTTCCTATGACTACTATTTTCTTATTCATACGCATCGTTATATAATAAGGTTATACATCTTGAGGCAGGATACGCTGCCACCCTACGTAACAAAGGGGTGGGGGAAATGTTCAGGTATTCTTCCCCTATTTACCTTTCCCACTCCGTCTGCCCGACTCCTCCTGTTTTTCTGTTGACGTTTACCTGTTCCTCCACCTCCTTTTAACTTAAAATATATAGTGTAGTGCCGCACTACACTATACCGTAGTGCCGCATTACACCATAGTGCAATGCCGCACTACACTTTCACACGGTTCCTATTCCTTTTCGCTTTTTTAGTTGTTTGTCTTCACCTTTTCTTCGGTTCTCTGACAGATGGATAACAGAAGAATCGTGGAGGGGAAGAAAAAACAAAGCCAACCTACAGTTGGGTAAGTTGGCTTTGTTTGTGTGTACGATTTTATCTTTATGCGGTTACATGGCAACCTTTATTACAGATAAAGAATCCTCATTTTTTGTGAGTTAAATTCTTCTTCTGACAAAATACCAGCATCCTTGAGTTTGAGTAGTTTTGCCAGTTCGTCGGCTACACTGCCCGTTGATGACATCAACGGAGTTGAGCTTGATACTGTCTGAGAGCTATGTTTATCTGTAATATCGATGATAATAGAGAATATGTCTTTTATGCCCGTGACTTCTTTCATTAAGTCCTCATAATGCGTACGGTCTATACTTCCTTTAGTTTTAAGTGTTTCGCCTTCATATATTTTTAGAATTGTAGTTGGATTAGAAGTACTCTTCAGAAGAATCTTAATAGACATGGAACTCACCTCTTTATTTTGGGTTGCTTTGGCTGTATTGCCACCAACAATTGCACCTACTCCGCCAAAAAGTAATCCACCAACCACAGCACCACCTAATGACTTGTTATATACATTATTCCCATTTTCTTCGTAGGAAATGCTGACTATATCAGAGTAGCGAAGTACTTGAATAGATTCTGGTTTTACTATAGCAATAAATTCATTGTCATCATCTGTAACAAATGCGTAATCATTATATGCCTTCAATGCTGGGGAAAAATTATTGACGGTTATGCCTAAGGTCTTTAATTCTTCATCCAGATTGCATATGGCTTTAGATATATTTCCATTATCGTTTTTTGCTTTTAATATCTTGTGATTCAAATGGTCAACAGCGACAATGTAACTGTCTGTTTCAACAATTCTAGAGCGTATGAAGTCTTTTATTTCTTCCTGCTTTGATTCACTTGTAGTAGTTGCACAAATAGTCACTTTACTTGATGAAGAGTCAAAATAAAGTTTCAAATCATTAGTTCCGAAACTGCTGTCATGCTTTATTGCTTGTGCTGCTTTTTGCTGCTGCTCTTTCCTCGCCTTTTCGTTTGAGGCTTTATTCGCTTCAATTATCGTCATGATAATTCCCACTATAACCATAGCGCCAGGAATCATCCATATCCATGCGAGAGGATTTCCTTCGCTATCTGTTTGATATGTTAAAACTGCCATTACAGCAAAAATAATGGTTAGGGCGATAGAAACGCCTACTCCTGAGGTATCTTGTCTTTTCATTTTAAATGGATTTTATGAATATTATTAATGGAATTACGTAACAGATTAAATCATATATGTCAAATGTGCCTGAGCACCATCCGAATAACTGTGAAAATTCAAGTATTATGGCAGAGATTGGTAATGGTAGCGCAAGCATTAATCTAATATTTCTTGTATGGAATTTTGTTGAAATATACATCATCATTAGATATGATGCAGTCCAAAGACCAGCTGGAAGACTGTTGATGACGAATGGGGGTAATGGAAATCTTGAAAATGAACGTCTAAGATTATCAATGACATAATTAAGTCCTAAAGCATCAAGAATCTTAAATATTAAAAGACTTTGTGGCCTATATAATAAATAAATTATGATGCCTAAAAACAACATGAATAAAGCATATATATATGTACTAAATCTATAATATTGATGTTTCATTTGTTGTCACATCCTTTATTTTAAAAGTTCATAATCCCAAAAAGTGCACAGAAGAATGTACAGATTTCCTATTTCGGCCATATTGAGGCTATACCCTACTCACTTCACGGCTTTTCAGTTACTCCGTTGTCTCTTTTGTCTTATGGGAAATACGCACAAAAAAAGCGCGAGACTTTTTAGTGTATTCCCTATTCAGAGGTGTTTGGCGTAACCTACCAGTAGAATAACCAAAAGCCCGCGCCATAGGCACGAGCATTTTTGCTATTATTCCTACTGGTATTCGTATAGTCGCCAAACTTTCTGAATAGTAGAATAAAGCTAAAACGCTTTTCCAATATGTCTTAAAATGTGCGTATCGAATTATACGCTATGCTTCATAGGCAATGTATGTTGTTTTTGATGTTAAAACTCGATTATCGGTGCAAATATAGAGGAAATAAATGAATTTCTGCACCTTTATGCGTTAAAAGTGAAGAAAAAATGAATGAGGCTTCAAGCACCAGCAATCTGTAAGTTCTATTATTTTGCTTGCAGATTGTCGGTAAGCATTAAAAAAACGAATAACTGATACTTCAAATACATTTTTTTTGTTACCTTTACACCGAATTTCTTAATGATGCATCGGTATGGGAGATGAACTAACAAGAAACAAGGCGGAATATTTGATAATATTCATCAATGAGTTTGCACAGAGATTTAATCTGACTTCGGTGCAGGCCTATCGCTATTTGTCGCAATTCAAAGCAATAGATTTTCTTATCAGACAATATGATGTCGCACATACTCAAGGATTTAACTCGATGGTAAGTGATATGGCAGCATATTGTCGTCGCCATGGAGGGGCTATAGCATGATTCTTTGTAGTGCTTATGACTGAAATCCAATATATGAACGAATGCATGATGCGTGACCTTGCCATGATGCTGATAAAGAAGTATAATGTTTCGCTTTCCGAAGCTTTGGATATTTTATACAACTCCGAAACCTTTGAGAAGTTACAAGATGAACGTACAGGGCTTTATTTCCAAAGTCCTGTATATGTATTCGATTTTTTGCAAAAGGAATTAAGTCGTAATCAATAAAATTCCTCCATCTTTTGCTCTTTCGGGAGAAAAGGTGTATTTTTGTGGCAGAAAAAGGAATGTTTGTATTGGAATGGATATATAGAAAAGGTGGGGACAGGTACGGAAGATATTATTAACAAGTGCCTTGAACGTGGATTGAGGACTCCTGAATTTCATCAAGAAGAGGATTTTAGAGTTGTTATTTGGCGAGCTGATAATGATGTCACCAATGATGTCACCAATGATGTCACCAATTATAGTGACCGTATTATAAACCTGATACGTGATAATTCGAGTGTGACGATAAGAGAATTGGCAGATGAAATAGGAATTGGCATTCGTCAATGTAAACGTATTATGGCAGAATTGAAACAAAAAGGTCTTGTTTCTCGTAAGGGTTCACCTCGTACAGGAGAATGGGTATTGAATAATTCTTTATATGATAAATGATTGATCAAGCTACCATAGACAAGATATTGGACGCGGCACAGATTGTGGACGTGGTGTCGGAGTTCGTCACGCTGAAGAGGGCGGGGGTGAACTACAAGGGATTGTGCCCTTTTCATAACGAGAAGACGCCGTCGTTTGTGGTGTCGCCTTCCAAGGGGTTGTGCAAATGTTTCTCCTGCGGAAAGGGAGGAAACGTGGTGCACTTCATCATGGAGCACGAGCAGCTCAACTACTACGAGGCGCTGAAGTGGCTGGCCAACAAGTATCACATCGAGGTGAAGGAGCGCGAACTGAGTGATGAGGAGAAGCAGGCGCAGAATGTCCGCGAGAGTATGTTCGTGGTAAACGACTTTGCTAACAACTACTTCCAGAACCTCCTTCACAACCATATCGACGGGCAGAGCATCGGCTTGGCCTATTTCCGCCAACGCGGTTTCCGCGACGATATCATCCGCAAGTTCCAGTTGGGATACAGCCTCAATGAGCGCAATGCTTTGGCCAAGGAGGCCAAGCGCAAGGGCTTCAAGGAGGAGTTTCTGGAGAAGACGGGCCTCTGCTACCGGCGCGATAACGACGGGCAATTGCGTGACCGTTTCTGGGGACGTGTGATGTTTCCTGTGCATACGCTCAGCGGTAAGGTGATTGCTTTCGGTGGGCGTGTGTTGAAGACCGATGGTAAGGTAGCGAAGTATGTCAATTCCCCCGAGTCGGAAATCTATCACAAGAGCAACGAACTCTACGGTATCTACTTTGCCAAGCAGGCCATCGTGAGGGACGACCGTTGCTTCCTCGTGGAGGGCTACACCGACGTCATCTCCATGCACCAGGCGGGTATCGAGAATGTGGTGGCTTCGTCGGGCACGTCACTTACTTCTGGGCAAATCCGCCTGATACACCGTTTCACGAACAATATCACAGTGCTCTACGATGGCGATGGTGCCGGTATCAAGGCTTCTATCCGAGGCATCGACATGCTGCTGGAGGAGGGCATGAACATCAAAGTGGTGCTCCTCCCCGATGGGGAAGACCCCGACAGCTTTGCCCGTAAGCACAATGCCACTGACTATAAAGCATACATCAATTCGCACGAAGTCGATTTTATCCGCTTCAAGACCAATCTCCTCTTGGAGGAGGTCGGTAACGACCCTATCAAACGGGCCGGGCTCATTGGTGACATCGTGCGGAGCATCTCCGTCATCCCCGAAAACATCGTGCGCTCGGTCTATATCCGCGAGTGTAGCCAACTGCTTCAAGTAGAGGAAAAACTGCTGGTGCAGGAGGTGGGCAAACTGATGATGCGCACCAAGGAAGAGAAACAGGCTGCAGCGGAGAAACAGCGCCAGCGCGAAGCAGCCAAGGCTGGACGGGCACAGCAGAATGTGCCTGTACCCGATGGGGAAGTGCCTCTCGAATTATTGGGTAGTCAGGCTCCTCCTCCGATGGAAGGATTGGATGCCCCTCCTCCCCCCATGGATGAGGGTGGCGGTGTGTCTATGCCACCACCCGCACCCTTCCCATCTGAAGGTGTTGAAGGTAGCACAAATGACAGGGTAGGACATCCTACTCCCCTCCCTTGGGAGGGGCAGGGGGAGGGTCCGCTAGTTGAGGGTCCGCTGGTTGAGACTCTTTTTATCCCTTCACAAAACAAACAGAAAAAGGCCTACCACGACAAGGAGGTGCTGCTGATGCAACAAGTGGTTCGTTATGGCGAACGGGTGATGTATGCCGAAGAAGACGAGGATGGAAATAGCAGGAATGTCACCGTAGCCGAACATGTGGCTTCTGACCTTTCTGTGGATAGCCTGGAGTTGCAAGACCCTATGCATCGCCGTATGTTGGACGAGGTGATGCAACGGATACACAATGAAGGTTTTGTGGCTTCGCGCTACTTCTTCTCCCATCCCGACCCGCAGGTGGCCCGCTTGGCTGCAGACCTCAGTAGCGACCGTTATCAATTGAGCAAGTATCACTCCCGTTCGCAAAAGATTGTCACTGATGAGGAGCGTCTCTGTGAACTGGTTCCTCACCTGCTTACCGACCTCAAACTGGCTATCGTGGAGGATGAGTTGAAGCAGGTGCTCGCTGCCCTGCAGGATCGCACCATCATGACCGATGCCGCCCGCTATATGGAGGTGATGAAGCGCTACAAAGACCTCTCTGAAGTGCAACGCGCCATTGCCAAACGTGCCGGTGACCGCGTGGTGTTGTCGTGAAAAATGCTAGAGGGTGTCAAAATGAAGCCATTTGTTTTTTT
>JAFXDL010000125.1 GCA_017516265.1 Bacteroidaceae bacterium | reverse complement strand
TCCTGCCCTTTAACCTTTATTTAAACTTTATTGACCGCGTTTTGCCTTTAATTCCATCTTGAGCGATGCACCCGAAAGGACTTGTCGCAATATGGGATCTTGAATAGTTTCGGTCAGGAACTTGTAAGCCGATTGTGCAAAATAAGTATTCGACAGCGATTTCTCGCCCTCTTTCAATTTTAGGTTGTCAAATATATGATCGCCTACCCTCTTTAATAATGCAATATAGTTTTTCAACCCTTCGCGCTCGTGTGGGAAGTATTCGACCAATCGATTATAGAAGTTGTTGTGCCCCATTGCATAGGGATACGACTTGTCGCCTATAACAATTTCGTCGAAGCAATCGGCATCCAACTTTTTCCAAGGCAATGACATTAGGTCGAAGTAGGTAAAAAGTCTATTCAAGGCCTCACCTTCGCCCAATGCGCCAACGTAATGAAAGCCTGTATCGAATAGCGTACCACGACGAGCAAAAGATTGCAGGCATCCACCAACAACACGTTCCTGCTCAAGTACAGTTACATCATAGCCATTCTTGGCAAGTATATAACCACACTGCAAGCCACCCAATCCGGCACCTATTATAACGACTCTGTTATTTTTCATTATTTATGCGTTTGGCAAAAAATTTAAATCGCATCATAAATCGGAACAACGCCGGTTCAAGTATATAAGTAAGCAATATGGTTGCACTCATACCTATAAGTGTACTTACACCTATCGATTTAATGGCAGGATGAGTAGCAAACAACAGTGAGCCAACAACCACTATCAGCACAAATGCCGAGAAGAATATAGCCGTTTTATGATATGTAAGCAGATTTTGGTCGCTGCCACTTGCTTGTGCTATAAGTCCCTTCATAACAAAGATACTATAGTCCACACCGATACCGAATATAAATGTAGCAATAACAATATTGATGAGATTAAATTGTACGCCGAAGATACCCATTATTCCTTGTACAACATACCAACTCAATCCCATAGGCATAAAGGCAATGAGTGCTATAGGAAGGCTACGGAACGACAGTAGCAATATGATGAATACAAAGAGTGATGATATACCCAAGATGGTATTAAAGTCATCATTAAGTATCTTAACCATATCACTCGTATAGTAGAATGGGTCGATAACTATAGCGTGAGGAACAGCAGCAACGGCATCGTTAACAACCGATTTTACCTCGGGTTTCATTTGCACCGAAGTAAATACCATAAACTTACCATTCGTTTCCTCAATATAATTCGATAACAATTCAGGAGGGAACACCTCGGCATCGTAGAGCGATGCAGGCTCATAATCGGCCTCTATCATAGCATAGAAAGGTGCAAACATCTCGGCAGGCAAGTTATTGGCGTTAGCAGTGCTTATAATAATTTGACGCACTTCAGCCACACGTTGCTCACTCCAATATTCACGCCACATTGCAATGCGTTCTTCCTGCACATCGGTGGGAATAAATAGTTGGGTTGTCTTGGTGTAACTTATAATAGTGCTATCTTGCGACAATGAATCGAGCGTTTCGACAAGTGCATTGTTATAGAACAAGGCTTCATCGAGGTCTTCGGCAGCAACGGCATAGTACATCGATGCATTCCCTTGGTTTACCTTCTCGGCATACAGTTCGTTAGATCGGATGACCTTTGGCTCGTTGTATCCGATATTTCGCAGATTGCTGTCGAATGTGACCCAATCTGAGGTAAAGAAGGTGACAACACAGATGACAATCAGTGCCCAACGAATTGGTTTGTTGTAGTCGATGGGGTATGAGTTGATGCGGTCGAGCAGGCGGAAAGCCTTCTCGTTGCGGCGATTCTTTGTCGGTTGGAAGAAATGGGGCAGGAAGATAAGGGCAAACAGGGTGGTTCCTACCATGGCGAAAGAGGCGAAGAGGCCGAAATCCTTCAGCAAGTCACTTTGAGTGAACAGCAATCCCATGAATGCACCAATGGTGGTGATGCATCCCAAGCAGACGGGGGTTGCCTGATCGCGCAATACTTGTTCAGGGTCGGTCACATATTTATAGTGGATGAGCACGTGCAGACAATAGCTGAGCGCCACACCCAGTACGATGGCTCCGATGCCGATGGCCATCAGGGACATACCGCCTTTCAACCAATAGATGCAGGCTAAGGCGAAGAAGGCACCGTAGATGACGGGTAGGAGAAGCATGGGCAGTGTACCCCAACCACGCAAACAGAGGCCGATGACTAAGCAGATGGCCAACAGGGAGATTCCGATTGTCAGTACAAGGTCACCCTTGATTTGGCGTGAGTTGAAAACACTCTGTATGGGTGAGCCATGGAAAAGAACTTCGATGTCGGGATGATTGGCCTCAAAGGTCTCAATCTCTTCTTCGAGCATAGCTATGAGGTCGGTGCCTGCTTTGGAGTTGAAGGCGTTGAAGTTGGGGGAGAGGAATGCCAGCGCTACGGTTGAATCAGGGGCAAAGAGTTGTCCGTCAATCATGGTGTAGCCTCCGATACCTCCGGCCAGAGCTTTCCCTTGGGGGAGCAGAGCCATGCGCAGGGCAGCAGGGTCTTGGCCGATCATGGTGGAGGTGGAACCATCCTCGTCATTCATCACCAATTCTGCATTGGTTTCCATCTGTCGGTCGATAGCTTCGGGGGTCAACAGGGAGTCGAAGCCTGTATAGCATGCTTCATACACAAACGAAGGTACGTTCATCAGGGCATAATCCAATCCGTTCACCAACAAGTCATCATCAATCCGGCTGAGGATATGGGCGATGTATTGTGTCGTCGTGTCGCGGGTGAGCAGGTTCTCTACCAGTTCATCGGTTGCAGAAGCCAAGAGGGTTGATTGTTCTGATAAAGTGCCGGCTTCATTGGTTGAATCTGCCGTATCCTTCAGGTGTAGTTGGATGAAAATCTTGTCTTTCACACGCAAGTTGCCGAACGCTAATCCGCTCTCGGTGGCCTTGTCCGTTTGTGGGAGTAGTTTGGCTATGTTCTCTTCGTATTCAACCTTCAAGCCTGTATAGGCAAACAATATGCTGCTGGCGATGAGGATTGTGTACATCAGCCACTTTCTTGCGTGCAGAAAACGGTATAGGGGGATGAATATCTTTTCCATGCTCTTTGGATGTTCTTGATTCAGTTCGGCTATCGTTCTTTTAATTCAGTTCGGCTTTCATTTCCAGATAAATCTCTTCATCCTTGCCCAGTGTCGCACGCAATTTGTAAGTCCCGTCTTTTTCGTCCAGAGTAAGGGTGGCTGACATGGTGGGATGTGCTTGTGGGGTGACAAGGGTAGTAAGGCGGCACAGGTTGAGGTTGCTCATGAACAGTCTTTTGCCGGCTACTTGCTCGGCCAGTTCTTTGAGCATCTGTATGTTACAAACTCCGGGAGATACAGGTTCGCCAGGGAAATGTCCCTGATATACTGTACATTCGGGGTTGAGGCGAATATGAAAGATGTGTGTGTTGTCTCCTGTGTGGGAGGTGCCTTCTATCGTATAATAATCTTTTATAAGCATATGTTGTGTTTCTTTTTCCATTCGGCGAGGAAGTCTGGGCATGAAAGTACAAACTCTCCCTCGTGTGTGGTGAATAATTGGGTTGTTTCGGCGGTGAAGAGCAGGGTGTTGTCCGATTCGCGTCGGATTTCATAGTCAAAGATTACTTTTGCACCCCGTGCAGGGCGGTAAGTGATGGTTACCAAGAGGGTGTCGTCCGTTGTTGCAGGGCCGATGTACTTCATCTTGATGTCGTACATGGGTGCCAGAAATCCTTGGTTGTACATATACATGTACTCTAACCCGAACGTGTGTCCGAAGGCTTCGCGGGCATCTTCCATGTATTTCAGATAATTGCCGTGCCACACGATGCGCAAACTGTCCACCTCGGAAAAGCGTACCTGTACGCGGACGGTGGTGCTTAGGGTGGGGGAGATTGAATGGCTCTTCACGCCAGTGTTGTTGGTTGTCATTGTCTTGTCACTCGTTGTTTGACGTTCGTTATTCGTCACTCCTTGATGAATATTTTCATTTGGCAAGTAGCTACGGTTTCTTCGCCTGCATTTGTCTGTGCAGATATCAGAGTTACTCCTGCTGCTTCACCCAACACTTTCAAGGTGGTGACGAGTTGTTCGTTGACTTCGGGAAGACGCATAATCTTGAATTTCTTCACTTCTCCGATGAATCCCAGTTTGGGGGATTCTCCACGGGTGTAGGGGGCATATCCGGCAAAAGCAGCTGCTGACTGGGCAACGTGTTCAATCAAGCCGGGTTCTTGCAACTGGCCATCAAGGCAAAATATGTTGTTGGGGAGAATGGTAAGGCCAGTAGTGGCACTTTCGGCATCGGCTTCAAAAAAAGAGTCCACCATGACGATGGGCGGACGTTGAGGTATGAGTTTGTAGAGGCCTTCACCTGTGAGGATGGGTTCGTTCATTCTCTTTGTTGTTAACAAAGTTGACAAATTGACAAGTTGACGAGGATAAGGTGTTTGATAACCTAATCGACTCGTCAACTTGTATCTGGTCAACAGATGATTACTTCTGGTTATCGTTTACGAAATCATAGAGGGCGGCGAATGTCTGGATGTTAATCAGTTCGCTGCTCTTGATTTTCACACCGAATTCAGATTCAATGAGAGCCACCATATCAACGAGGCTCAAGCTATCCAACTGGAGAGTCTCTTTGATGTTGGCTTCGGGAGTGATGTCAGCTACTTCGATTTCAAATTCTTCAGCCAATACTTCGTTAATTTTCTCAATCAATTCGTTTTTTTCCATTGTTACTTTTTTAATGATTATTAGTAGTATATTAATTCCTTATTTATTTAGAGATTGCGTATCACCAATGTCGAGTTTGTACCTCCGAATCCGAAAGAGTTTGAGAGGAAGGTATCAAAGTGTTTCTCGATGCGTTTGTCGGGGATAAGCAATTTTGCCGAGTCTTCATCGGGGTTCTCAAAGTTGAGGTTAGCGGCAATGAAGTCGTTCTTCATCATGAGCATAGAGTAGATAACTTCGCTGGCTCCTGCCATCCACATTTCGTGTCCTGTCTGGCTCTTGGTGCTGGTCACTTCGATGCGTTGGTCACCGATGACGTTGTAGATGGCTTTTGCCTCGTTGGTGTCACCCACATGGGTTGATGTTGCATGGGCATTGATGTAGCCGATTTCGTTTACATTGATGCCGGCGCGGCGGATGGCCATCATCAGCGACTTGGTGGGGCCCTCTACGTTGGGCGAAGAGATGTGGTCACCATTGGACGAGAATCCATAGCCAAGAATCTCTGCCAAGATGGGAGCACCACGGCGGATGGCCGATTCATAGCTCTCGATGATGACTGTGGCTGCACCTCCACCAGGTACAAGACCATCGCGGTCGCGGTCGAAGGGACGGCTGGCTTTTGTCGGTTCATCCTCACGTACGGAGAATGCTGAGATACCGTCGAACGAACCTATAGACCAAGGGTTTACCTCTTGTGCACCACCGCATACGACCATTTCTTGAAGTCCGTTTTGGATAAGCAGTGCACCAAGGCCGATGGCGTGTGAACCGCTGGCACATGCACCACTGACGGTGAGGTTGATACCCTTCAGTTTGAAGATGCATCCGAGGTTCATCGTTACGGTTGAGTTCATCGACTGGAAGATGGCTCCTGAGCCGACGAGGGTCGTGTCTTTCTTTTCGCGCATGGCATCTACGGCTTTCACGTTGGGCACGGTGGAGCTGTCGTTACCATAGAGCAGGCCTACGTCGTGGGTGTTCAGGTAGTCTTGGTCAATGCCGGCATTGCGCAGGGCTTCCACCGTTGCACAGTAGGCATATTGTGCCTGTTGGGGCATGTAAACACGTTGGGCGCGGCTGAGCACTTTTTTCAAGTCGGGGTCTTCCAGATGGGCGGTCAGTGCCGAACGGAATCCCATCTCTTTGCGGACGGGGTCAAAAATGATGCCCGACTTGCCGTGATAGAGCGAGTCGCGTACTTCTTCCAGGGTTTTTCCAAGGCATGAGTAGATTCCCATACCAGTAATTACAACTCTGTTTTGCATTTCTTCTTACTTAAATATATTTTAGTTTATTTCTTTAATAGTGTATCCAGTTTCTTTCCGATGCGTTGCTTCAGGGTGCGTATCTTGTTGACTACGCTTGACGAAGCCATGTGGTAGCGGATGTCGCGGACGGTGCCTTTCACCCACTCCTTGTATTTCCATGCAAACACCATCAGCAGAGGGAAGAGTGCGATGTACAGGAGGGCTGTCCACCAGTTGAAGTTCACCCATGTGACGATGAATGTGATGAGGGTGAAGAGGGGCAACAGCAACAGGGCGTTGAAGACAAAAAGCATGGTGCCTTCGAACATGGGGTCTTTGAACTTTTTCTTGAAGAATGCCATGGGGATGGCATAAGCCGGAAGCGAAGGCCACAAGGAGAATATCCACAAGGGAAGCAATGCCAACTGGAGCATGGCTTTGAACGAGCATAGCAACAGAGCTGGTGTGTGCTCCAGATTCTTCAGTGTGAAACCGGCCTTGTCGAGAGCATCTTTCAACTCGCGTGCATCGGCATAGAGGGCTTCTATTTCTTCTGGGTGTACGGCTTGTTCTTCTTGGATGGCTTTGACGATGGCTTTGTCTGCCGTCAGGCGGTCGGGCAGTGCTTTGTGGTTCAATCCCATCTGTTGCGCCACCTCATCGCCCCATGACAGGCGGATGAAATCTACGGCATCATAGTTTTCCACATCGCGGATGTCCAGCATCAGGTCCTCTATCTGTTTGCGCACCAGTGCGTTCACTTCACGTTGGGCGGTACGGGGCTTCGTCTTGTAGAGTTCATAGAAGGGTTTCAGGGAAATCTTCTCGCCATACTTCACCAGATACTGGTTCTGTATGCCGAAGTAGTCGGAATAGTGGTTGCACGAGGGGAGGATGAAGATTTCCTTCTCGAAGTTTCCGGCTTCAGCGGCTTGGAAGGCCATTTTGGTGTAACCATAGGAGAAGGTGCCCAGCCAGTGCTTGTCCTGATGGCCGGCTTCGGGAAACATCAGGATGGTGTTTCCGTCCAACAGGGTGCTTTCGGTCATCTTGAAGGTCTCCTCATTTTTGGCCAATGCGGCTTCGCCTTCGTAATTGATGCGGAAGGCTGGCAAAAGGCCGATGCCGCGGAGAAACTTGTTTGCCAATGGGTGATAGGCAAAAACATCGGCACGGGTGATGACATTCAGTTTGCGGTCGCGGAAACTGACCACCATGCCCAATGGGTCGTTCAGGCAATTCTGGTGATTGCTGACGATTATCAGTGGAGTGCCGTCGGCCGGGATGGCTTTTTCGTTTATCCGATATACATTTTTATAATATACTTTGTCGTGCAGAAAGCGCAGGTAGCTCCGGAAGAGGCGATATACGATTCCTGGCTTTTCTCTCTCTGTATTTTTCTCCATTTTTTGTTCTTTATAATATAGATATCCAAAAGAAGCCGCAAAATTACAAAAAAAGAAAGACTTAACACTCAGATTTTGCACAATTCGACTTTTTTTGTGTGAAAAAAGGTGGAACAAGCGAATTTTTGGACAAGTTATTTCCTTTTTTGACGGTCGTTTTCTAAAGAAAATTTTCAGGTTGGGGAAATCTTTTTACCAGGTTAGGGAAAAATATTTTCCAGGTAGGAAAAAAAATAGTGCTTTCAATGGAGATTTGTTCGGGAAAATATTCGTAGCTTTGCAGACAAATAACAGAATAGTCATGCTTGAACTTAGCGAAATTTATAAAGCTGCGCATGTGTTGCGCAATGCTATCCGTCATCCCCACTTGATTGTGGCTCCCTTGATAAATCCCGAGTGCGAAATATATCTGAAACCCGAGAATCTGCAATATACAGGTTCGTTCAAGTTGCGCGGGGCCTATTACAAGATATCCCAACTTTCGGACGAAGAGAAGAGTCATGGTGTGATAGCCTGTTCGGCAGGCAATCATGCTCAGGGTGTGGCATTGGCAGCAACCAAGAGTGGCATTTCCTCCCTCATCTGTCTGCCGGCCGGTGCCCCTATTTCCAAGGTAGAGGCTACGAAACGCTATGGTGCCGAGGTGTGCCTGGTGCCCGGTGTCTATGACGATGCCTATCAGCGTGCCCTCCAGTTGCGCGACGAGAAGGGCTATACCTTTGTGCATCCCTTTGACGATCTGCATGTGATTGCTGGCCAAGGAACCATCGGCCTTGAGATGTTGGACGAGATGAGTGATGTCGATGTGGTCATTGTCCCCGTAGGTGGTGGTGGGCTGATTTCGGGTGTTGCCTGTGCCATCAAGCAACTGAAGCCTTCCGTGCAAGTGTATGGTGTGCAAGCCGAGGGGGCACCCAGTATGGCCCGTTCGCTGGATGTCCGTCAGATAGAGCGCCTCGAATCCGTCTCTACCATTGCTGACGGTATTGCCGTGAAGGAGCCGGGGGTGAATACCTTTGATTTCTGTCAGCGCTATGTCGATGGCATTGTCACCGTGACGGACGATGAGATTGCTGCTGCTATCCTGGCCCTTATCGAGCAGCAGAAGCTGGTGGCTGAAGGTGCAGGAGCCGTAGCCGTAGCTGCTGCCATGTTCAACAAGGTGCCGGTGAAAGGCAAGAAGGTGATATGTCTGGTTTCGGGAGGCAATATCGATGTGACCATCCTCAGCCGCGTGATTACCCGGGGACTCAGTAAGTCGGGACGCATGGAGACACTTACCGTTGACCTTTATGACCAGCCGGGCCAACTCTCAGCCGTGTGTGGTGTGATTGCCCAATTGGGAGGCAACATCATCAGTGTCAGCCACGAGCGGACAAATGCCAGTGCACAGGTGAACGGATGTACCCTCCGTGTTGTGCTCGAGACCCGTAATTCCGAGCATATCCGCCTTATCCACAAGGGATTGACGGATGCTGGCTTTGTGATACTGTAGTGCGTAAACTCTCTCCTATAAAAGAGAGCATTATACATCTTCTTTGACTCACGTGTGAGCAGTTTTGAACTCACACGTGAGTTTTTTTGAACTTACACGTGAGTTCGGGGGTAACTTACGTGTGAGTTTCTTCGAGCCTGCATGTGAGTTCAAGAAATCTCACATGTGAATTGGAAAGAACTCACGTGCAGGTTTCTTCGCTCTTGCCTCTGAGTGGTGAGCATGAAAAAGAGCCGTCCCGGTGATACAAAGACCGTGGGCGGCTCTGGGCAGATATAGTGTGCGTCACGTGATGGGAAAAAAGTCAGTGCACGCTTTCTCTGTCACTTTTGTTCAAAAGGCGATACCCAGTCGGAAACCCAATGAATTGATGCTGTTCAATTCGTAGGTCATCAGGCTTCCCTGGTTGGTGGAGAGGCTGTAGTACAGGGCGGCATGGAAGCCCATACTTCCTTCCCAAGGATAGAATTGTACGCCCACTTCGGGTGAGACGAAGAGTCCCCATGTATTCTTGTCGCTCTCAAAGATGTAGTAATCCGAGGTCATCTTGGCATACGTTGCACCCATTTTCATGCCTACGTAAGGCTGAAACTTGCCATAGTCGAAGCGGTAGTGCGCCAGCACACCGAAGGGGAGTTGGAAGAGCGAGTGCTGCTGGTCAGTGTTCAGCGCAGTGCTTCCCATGTGCAGGGTGGTGCGTTTGATGTACTCGTTGTTGGTGTGGTAGCTGAGGAATCCTCCCACGGCCAATTCGGGTGTCACGTAGTAACCCATCTCGAAGTTCATACCCCATCCGCTGGCATCGTTTGCAAAGTTGTTTCCCAAGGGGATGTTGAATTGCCAGTCAATGTTGTAGTAGGTATCTTGGGATACCTGTGCTTTTGTGGGCAGTGTGGCGAGTGCAGCTATAGCCAATACGGCTGCAGCTCTTTTAGCAAAATATTGAATAGTTTTCATATCACATTTATTATTATAGGCTCCTTCCGACTTCCCCATGGGAGAGAGACAAGAAATGTTTGTCTTTTTTAACTCTCCACCCTTCGGGGGGGGAGTTGGAGGGGGGCTGTTGTTTTCTTTGATTACTTTAGTACACTCGTTTGCTTGAAGGCCTGGTTGATGGCAGCTTCCGTCTTCTGCAGGTTCAGTTTCCCTTGTGAGTTCAGGATACCGCTGATGTAGGTGCTCCAGATGACGGGCAATTTCTTGCTGTCGGTGACGCTCAGGTTCACCATTTCACCAATGATGGAGCCTGTGGTGTAGCTGTAGATGATGGGGTATGAGTAGTACCATCCTCCCCAGTATCCTCCCCAATATCCGGGTGTCCAGTAGTAGGGGTATCCATACCACCACGGGTCGCCTCCGCCATATCCGGCAAAGGTGTATGTGCTGGCCACGTAGCTCAGTTGGAGGCCGATGTCGGCATCTTCGATGTTGTCCACACGCACGTAGTGCTCATTCATGTTTTCGATGAACTCCATTCGGACGGCCTCGGCGGCATCGCCTCGCCAGTATTCCTTCTTGTCCCCGTTATTGATGTAGAGGATGCTGTCCGGCACATAGTAGGTCATCAGTGCCTCGAAGTTTGTCCCCTTGTCATAGTCGGTGTACACCAGATAGTGGTTATCCAGTTTGTCCGTGTCTGGCTCTTTCTCACAAGCCGTCAGAGCAATGCCTGCCAGCAAGATTGGAATTAGTTGTTTTTTCATCTTTTTACCGTTTTAGTAGGGTTATACAAAATGTTTTTTCAATGACATAAACACACAGATGGTCAGATTGTTCTCAGCCAAGGATGCGTCATAATTCTGTTTTTGCTTGTTTTTTCAAGAAAATAGTTGTACTTTCGCGGCTGATAACGATAAACTATTAGAATATGAAAACTGTAGATGAACTGATAGACAGCCTGATAGATCTCGCTTTTGCCGAAGATATAGGCGATGGTGACCACACAACCCTTTGTTGTATCCCCGCTGATGCCATGGGCAAGTCGCGTTTGCTGATAAAGGAAGCCGGTGTGTTGGCCGGTGTAGAGGTGGCTAAAGAAATCTTCCATCGCTTTGACCCCACGATGAAGGTAGAGGTCTTGATTGAAGACGGCACAGAAGTGAAGCCCGGCGATGTGGCTATGGTGGTGGAGGGCAAAATCCAATCCCTTCTGCAAACCGAGCGTCTGATGCTGAACGTGATGCAGCGTATGAGCGGCATTGCCACCATGACACGCCGTTATGTGAAGCAGCTCGAAGGTACCCGCACCCGTGTGCTCGATACCCGCAAGACCACTCCCGGCCTCCGTATGTTGGAGAAGGCAGCCGTGAAGATTGGTGGTGGTGTGAATCATCGCATCGGTCTTTTCGATATGATTCTTCTCAAGGACAATCATGTGGATTTTGCCGGAGGCATTGACAAGGCCATCCAACGTGCCAAGGAGTATTGTCAGGCTAAGGGTAAGGACCTGAAGATTGAGATTGAAGTGCGCAACTTCGATGAACTCAATCAAGTCTTGGCTATCGGTGGTGTTGACCGTATCATGCTCGACAACTTCACACCAGAGAACACCCGCAAGGCTGTGGAAATCATTGCTGGACGCTATGAAACGGAGTCTTCGGGCGGTATCACCTTTGACACCTTGCGTGACTATGCCGAGTGTGGAGTCGATTTCATTTCCGTAGGTGCCCTTACTCATTCAGTCAAGGGACTCGACATGAGTTTCAAGGCATGCTAAGCAAACCAACAGCCCCCCTCAATCCCCCCGAAAGGTGGAAGTTCAGGAAAGAACATTCCTCTGTTCCCTCTCCTTTGGGAAGGGTTAGGGTGGGGCTTTTCCTCTTTCTTCTTCCCTTCCTTGTATATGCTCAGGAAGGAGTTTTTCGTGTTCCCTTTGATTTTCCTTTGTTCTTGAGTGGAAGTTTTGCTGAGCTTCGTAGCAATCATTTCCATGGTGGCCTCGACTTCAAGACGCAAGGCGTGGAGGGAAAACCTCTCTATTGTCCGGCCGACGGGTATATTTCGCGTATCAGCGTGTCTTCTGGAGGATATGGTAACGCACTCTATATTACTCATGATAATGGTTATACTACAGTACACGGACATCTTCAAAAGTTTCTTCCCGAAGTGGCTTCGCTTGTTCGTGAACATCAATATCAGTACGAGACTTTTGCGCTCGATACCCTTTTAGCGTCCGACCGTTTCCCTGTGAAGAGTGGCCAAGTGGTTGCATGGGCAGGCAATTCGGGATATTCCTTTGGCCCTCATCTCCACATGGAAGTCCGTTTGACGGAGACGAACGAGCCTGTTGATCCCTTGGTTTTCTATAAGGACAAACTGAAAGACACCCGTCCGCCACGAGCACACCGTATAAAGATGTATCCACAGAAAGGTCGTGGTGTAGTAAATGGTAAAGAAGAGGCTCCTGTATTCTATTTTGGAAATGGAAATCGTATAAACCAACGTATTACAGCGTGGGGCGATATCGGTGTAGGTATTTCGGCTAATGACTATATGGATGGCACCCATAATAGCTACGGGGTGCACAGTGTCCGTCTGTTGGTGGATGGTGTGGAGGTTTTCAGCTCCGTGGCCGACAGGTTCAGTTTCGATGAGAACCGTCTGATAAATTCGTGGACAGATTATGATGAATACCAGAAGCGCCGCCGCTGGTATATGAAGTCCTTCATAGCACCAGGCAATCCCTTGCGGATGCTTCGCGCCGGGAGCGAGGGTAGGGGGATTGTATCCATCACCGAGGAGCGTCCCTATCACTTCGAGTACATTCTTTCAGATTTGTATGGAAACACTTCGCGCTACAGTTTTGAAGTCAGTGGTGTGAACCAACAGATTGAGCCTTATTTCTCGGCTTCCAATAATGTCCTCCGCTGGAGTCGGCTCAATGTCGTTGAACATCCGTTGGGGATGGAACTTTCTATACCCGAGGGGAATCTCTATGAAGATGCCGAATTGCAGGTATCCACTTCGGCCGATGCCCATGCTTACTCGGCCATATTCACGCTTGGCGATGAGGCTCTCCCTCTGCACGGCTATTGTCCTTTGGCTATCAAGGTGTGGCCGGATACTCCCACACTGACTCTTTCTGGGGGAGTAGCAGATGGATATGCTTCGTTTGAAGAGCCTTTCCCTGTACAAATGGGTACGTTGGATGTCTCCAAACTCTACATCGCCCAGCGAACTTCAGGTTGGACAGGTTCGGTAGGCGGGCGTTACGAGAAAGGATGGATGAAGACCCGTATCCGTCAGTTGGGTGGCGACTTCTTTGTGGCCATCGACACGGTGCCACCCGTTATCACCCCCCTTGCGTCCGTTGCGCAATGGAGCAGGTCAGGAATCGTTCGTTTGAAAATAGCCGATTCTCAGACAGGCATTGCTCGCTATCGGGCCACCATCGATGGGCGTTGGACACTGATGGAGTACAGCAGTAAGAATCGCCAACTCACCATCCGTCTCTCCGATTCGCCTTTGAAGCGCGATGGTCAGCAGCATCTCCTCCGCATCAGCGTTACAGATGGAGTAGGCAACACCTCCCTGCATGAATGCCAGGTGAAGTGGTAAGTATACTTATCCTCTCCAGTTTTTCCTCTATGTCTTGACCGATTGGAACCTTTTGCGAAGATGGTTCTTCTATTACATTTATCGATTCTTTTTTTATTTTTCATTTTTATCTGCAAATTTTTCCCTTTTTCTTTTCATATATAAAAGATTCTCACTACATTTGTCCCGATTTCGTAAGGAAGTACATAGTGAAGTGAGCGTTTAGCGATATTATCTTTTCTGAGAATCTGGACAATTCGATGACAATAGGTGTCTTTTTGTAGAAAAGGTTGAATCTTAGGAGTCAACCTTTTCTACAAAAAGACACATTGGTATTTGTCTTAATGAAATGGGATTCTAATCTTTTAGGAGCAGTGTTTACGTGAATTCCTTGTATTGGCTTTACGTAGAGTTCAATAAAAAGAGTGAAAAATGAAGAATCACGATGTGCATGTCATGTGATTCTTCACTTTTCACTCTTTGTCTTTTGCTTTCGCTGTGTGCTTAGCAGCACGGTATCTTCTCGATACGGCGTGCGTGGCGACCACCTTCGAAAGGAGTATTGAAGTACTTGTTGAGGATGCTTTCGGCTACAGTGTTGGTGACAAAGCGGCCGGGCATGACGAGGACGTTAGCATTGTTGTGCTGACGTGCCAGCTCGGCAATCTCGGGACACCAGCAGAGGGCGGCACGGATGCCTTGATGCTTGTTGAGGGTCATGTTGATGCCGTTTCCGCTACCGCAGATGGCGATGCCGCGCTCGTGCTCACCAGCCTCGATGGCTGATGCCATGGGATGGGCAACGTCGGCATAATCCATGCTTTCGGGAGCATAGCAACCATAGTCCTTATAGGCGTATCCTTTCTCCTCCAACCATTGGAGGACGTATTTCTTAAGTTCAAATCCTGCGTGGTCGCAGCAAATTCCGATTATTTCCATTGTGTTCATATTTAGGATCCTCCCCCTTGCCCCTCGGACCCTCCCCCTGCTCCTCCGCAAGGGAGGGGGGAGAATATTCTGCTATACTATTCACTCCTTCCCCTTTGGGAAGGTTGGGATGGGGTCCAGGGGTTGGGATGGGGTCTGATTTATTTACAGCATTGCTTTCACCTGATTATACACATTCTCGGCAGTGAAGCCCAACTTCTCATCGAGCACCTTGTAGGGGCACTGAATCCGAAGCTTTCGAGACCCCATACTTTGCCTTCGTGGGCGGGTACGAGACCTTGCAAGTTGACGGGAAGACCGGCAGTGAGGCCGAACTTCTTCACACCTGCGGGCAATACTTGAGCCTGGTACTCGGGGCACTGGCTGCGGAAGAGACCTTCAGAAGGAACGCTCACGATAGAGCACTTCACACCGTCCTTGCGGAGCAACTCGGCACCGGCAACGAGGGTAGAAACTTCTGAACCTGAAGCTACGAGGATAACATCGGCATCTGCATCAGAGCCTGCTACGATGTAAGCTCCCTTGGCTGCCTGAGCATAGTCGTTACCTGTGGGCAGGTCAGCAATGTTCTGACGGCTGAGGATAAGGGCAGTAGGAGTGGCGGTATTGGCCATTGCGAGTGCCCAAGCTTCGGTGGTTTCCTTGGCATCAGCAGGACGGAGCACGAGGGTAGAGTTGTGACCCTTGTGATTCTTCAGTTTCTCCATCAAGCGAATCTGTGCCTCTTGTTCAACGGGTTCGTGAGTAGGACCATCTTCGCCTACGCGGAAAGCATCGTGTGTCCAGATGAATTTCACGGGAAGCTCCATGAGGGCGGCCATACGAACGGCGGGCTTCATGTAGTCAGAGAATACGAAGAAGGTTCCGCAAGCGGGGATAACACCACCGTGGAGAGCCATACCGATGCAGCAGCAAGCCATTGTCAACTC
>JAFXDL010000124.1 GCA_017516265.1 Bacteroidaceae bacterium | reverse complement strand
GTATTTTTGTCGCAAGTAATCCACAGGAAAGCAAAAACGACCAATGAAAACTACCGTAATACTCAAAATGCTGATGATAGCCACCATGATGTGGTTGCATGGGATGGCAGCCAATGCCGCCCCCACATGCAGGGTGACCCGATATGACGAAAACAACGGACTGTCGCAATGGAGAGTGACCCAGATGCTGCAGGACTACAACGGTGTCATTTGGATGGCCACATGGAATGGACTGAACAGATTTGACGGATATGAATTCAAATGCTTCAAGATAGGGCCAAAGGATGAATGTACCAAAACTGATGACAGAATAAGGAACATCTGGTTGTCCGAAGAGGGGAACATCTATTGCAAATGCGACCAAGGATACTACTACTTCGACACCAAGACTTACACCTTTCATGATATAACGGACGAAGATGACGAAACGCTGTACCAGAAGTTGCTGACCAAATACAAGGGATTCTGGCTGGACAACCTGGCAAACGGAGATCTGCACCATCGTGATGCCAACGGATATACCTGGACAGTGACTCATGACGGGAAAATGTTCTATACGGACAACACAACGGGAGAAGCCATACCCTATCCGTTGGAGGTACCAATGAAGGATTTGAGGTTCGGGTTCTCGGACAAACAGGGCAACCTGTGGATTATCTTCACGGGAGGAGTCTATAAATTCACCTTCACTGACAACTCCATCACGCATCTGCCCGAGGAGGAAGGGACACACGTAAGATGCACGTTTACGGATAGCCAACGAAGATATTGGGTCACGGGACGAGACAAGGCGACCATACGCATCTATCATGCAACGGGTGACTTGTTGGGATACTTGGGCACTGACGGCAGGCTGCACAAAGAATATACGCTTTTCCATGCGCCCATATACTGCATTACCCAGAGTACAAAAGGAACCATCTGGATGGGAAGCAAACCCGGAGGACTCTTCCGACTGGAGGAGCAAAAGGATGGAGCGTTCCGCATCAGCCATTATGTGCACGACCCACAAGACAACCATTCGTTGAGCCACAATGATGTGTATGACATCAAAGAAGACAGCTGGAGCCGACTGTGGATTGCCACATTGGGAGGAGGAATCAACTGCATACCTGACCCTGAAAGCGAGAATCCCCAATTTGTTCACAACGGGAATCGGTTGGATGGCTATCCGGCAGAACTCTGCAAAAAGGTCAGACACCTGCACATCACCAATGAAAGCATCATGCTGGCTGCTACGACTGAAGGACTTCTGGTTACAAAACTAAAAGGAGGTGAGGATTTTCAGAAAATGACTTTCCGGCACCACGTGAAACAAGCCCGACAAGCAGGAAGCATCAGCTGCAGTGCCACCATGGATATTCTGCAAGATTCATACGGACACATCTTCATCAGTACCGAAAACGGAGGGGTAAACCAGATAATGACGGAGAATCTGTTGGCTGATTCCTTAAAGTTCAAGCACTTCGACTCAAAAAACGGTCTCGGTTCTGATGTGGTCCTAGCAATGACAGAACATGAGGGGAGCCTGTGGGTGGTGTGTGTCAACCAGATTTGCATCCTCAACCCTTATGAGGAGATAAACCATAGCTTTGACGCAAACTTTTTCCAACGGACTTACAGATTCTCGGAAGCACGCCCACTCAGACTTCCTGACGGACGATGGCTATTCGGCCTACACGACGGGGCTTTCACCATGGAACCCGGAAAGATGAGGAAGAGTGACTATGTCCCCCCTGTGATTATTACTGCCATATCTGTACAGAATAAGGAGCTGGAGATGAAAGCTTGCAATGCTGACACGTTAATTCTACAACCACACGAACGTAACCTGACTGTACATTTTGCAGCCACTGACTACACCAATGCTGAACGCATCAACTACTCCTTCAGACTCAGCAAAGGAGAAAAGGCTCCTTGGACAAACATAGGGAAAAGCAGATCGGCAACATTCCTGGATATAAAGCCAGGAAACTACACGCTGGACATCTGCTCGACAAATGCTGATGCCATCTGGGTAGAAAACAACCGTACCATCACACTGATAGTCGTACCCACCTTCTGGGAAACGGGCTGGGCTATACTGCTATATATCCTCATAGGAATGACAATCATCGGTACCGTCCTATATACCTATATATATATAAAGAAAATAAACCGACAAAAACGGGAGACACTGGAGGCATACCTGGCACTGCTGAACAAGCCCGATGAAAAAGCGGCCCCCATCAGCGAACTGCACAAGACGGAGAAGAAGCAGGAGATGAACAAGGAAGACGAACTGTTCATGCACCGCATCATGACATTCATAGAGGAACACCTGGCTGATGCTGACATCAACATCGGTGATATGGCCGATGCCGTACATACCAGCCGTTCGGGACTGAACCGCAAATTGAAATCGACATTGGGTGTAACTCCACTTGACCTCTTGCGTGAAGCACGCATCAAACGCGCCTGCCAACTGTTGGAAGGTGGAGAGCTGAATGTTTCCGAAGTGGCTTACCGCTGCGGATTCGCTGACCCGAAATATTTCAGCCGCTGTTTCAAGCAGACTATGGGAGTGTCGCCTACGGAATACAAGGAGACCCACCCCTGCCCCTCCCTGTATGGAGGGGAGAATCTGTGAACGGGTGCTGTATTGATATTTACTATTTACGATTTACTAATTACGATTTATTGAATGATTGGGTAATTTGGTTGAAGGGTTGAATATAGTGAGTTGGTATTTGAAGTGAGTTAGTGAGTTGGTGAGTTAGTGCAAGGTGAAGGGTTGAACCTTGAAACTTAAACTTGGAACTTTGAACCTTGATTGGAAAAATGCAAGCAGCACATTCGTCTGTACTCCTGCACTTCTGCACTCCTGAACTCCTGAACTCTTGCACTCCTAATAAACTCCCTCCTAAAATAAACCCAGCACTCTTCATTCTTCACTTACTTTTCCCCATTTCTCCACCTCTTTGACGCTTTTTTCCCCCTCCAAGCGGATTATTCGTACTATTTTTGCAGCGTGAATTGATTTATTAACTACACTTTTAATACTGCTGCAAATGAAAAGGAATTGCAAACATTGGTATCTCACCCTCGCTGCACTCATGCTGAGTGCCCTCACAGCTACGGCCGCTATCAAAGTACACACTATCGGTGACTCCACCATGGCCAATTATGACGAAAACTCCACGGACAAACGTGGCTGGTGCCAGATGCTCCAACAATTTTTCAATGCCAATGAAGTCGTCATCAATAACCGCGGAAAGAGCGGTGCCTCATCCAAATCGTTCTACTTGGAAGCTGCCTATTGGAAGACAGTCATTGCCAATGTGAACGAAGGTGACTATGTGCTCATCCAATTCGCACACAATGATGAGAAGAACGGCGGACTGGACGGTGATACCTTGAAAGCCTATACCGCGGCCCAAGGAGGAAGCACGGCCGACATCGACTACCGTGGAACTACTGCCAGCGGCACTTTCAAGAAGTATATACGCGCGTATATAGAAGAGACCAAGGCGAAGGGTGGCAAACCCGTCATCGTCACTCCCATCTGCCGCAAATACTTCAGCGGGAACACCATCCGCCGCAACGGTATGCACGATTTGGGAGATTCATTCAGCATCCTGGGCAGCAGTTCAAAGGGAAGTGTGCCCGAAAGTGACAACACCTACGACTATGCACAGGCACTGCGCGATGTAGCAGCCGAGTATGAGGATGTCCCCGTCATTGACCTGACACTGATGACACGCGACCTCTACCTGAGCTACGGCGAAAGCTACTGTACAGAAAACCTCTTCTGCACAGATGACAGCACACATCCCAAGAAGATGGGCGCCACACTCATTGCCCGCCTCTTTGCCCAGGCCATGAAGGAACAAGGGATTTTGGCAGAACACATCATTGTGGGTACAGACATTACCTTCAGCCCCACAACGGGCGACTTCGGAAAGGCTTATGCCGGACAGACACTGGTGAAGGAGTTCAATATCTCGGCCTTCGGACTGAGCAACCCAACAGGAACATTCACGTTCACCGTATCCGAAGGGTTTGAAGTGTCAACAGACAAGAACAACTACGCACAGAGTGTGACGGCCAACTATACAGGCGGAAATCTCATCACCTCGGTCTATATCCGTACTACTCTGAACAACCCCGGCACATTTACCGGTACATTCACCGCCACAGATGGCAATGTGAACCGCGACCTTCCCCTCACAGCCGAATGCATTGACTTGAGCGGTGGTGAAGAGGTGTCGGTCCTCTATCCGCTGACGGCCAATGCCAATGCCGTAGTCACTGGTCCCTGCATGGCTGTAGAGGAAAGTTGGAGTGGCATGTTCGTGCAGAAATACACCAATATAAACAAAGCCGCCGTATGGCCAGCCGAAACCGGACGCGATGCCTCGTACAAGACACAACGTAACCTCATTGAGGGAGAAACTTGGCCTGCCGGTGAAATCGATGAGGTTTCTACCCGTTACATCCAATTCGGCATGACCGCCCCAGCCAATACAAAGATTGACATCGACAAGATAAGCCTCTTCGTGGCTGGAGCCGGAGGCAGTGGTATGCGCTGCAAGATTTACTATGCCACAGATGCAGACTTCTCCAATGCAACTCTGATTCAGGAAATGTCCAACATGGCCGGCAACACCGTGTATGCCATAGAGAGCATCCCCGTGGTGAGCATCAGCGATGGCCAGAGCCTGTACCTGCGCGTCTATCCCTGGTACAAAAGTGAAGCAACAGGAAAAACCATCTGCCTGAGCGATGTCTATATCCACGGTATGGCGTCGGATGCCACAGGCATCACAGCCGTAACCACAGATGGGAGCATGAATGAAATGTATGACCTGATGGGACGTCTGGTGAAGACTCCGAAAAAGGGCTGTATATACGTAATGAGAGGAAAAAAGATTGTAAGGAAGTAGTAAAAGCTACGAATGACCAGTTGCTAGTGGCCGGTTGTAAATACAGGAGACCACTAGTAACTGGTTGCCAGTAACTCAAGAAACACACAAAAACAATTATTATATCATCAATTAAAACAAAAAAACTATCATGAAAAGTATGAAGACATTAGGCTTGGCTCTTGCCAGTTCACTGCTCGCTTTGAATGTCATCGCTCAGGAGACTACTCCTGACACGTTGGCACATTGGAGTTTTGAAGGAGGTTACGAAGCTACAGCCGGAGAGGGTACTTCCATGTACTACACTCCAAACAAAGGTGCTTATGCCGACATCGGGCATTACTATTTCAAGGATCAAGTTCCAACATTCTATCCTGAAGTTGCAGCAACAGAAGCTGCAAATTATCAACTGTCGGCCTTTTCGAATGGCCAATATTGGCAGGTGACAACAGGATGGGAAGTGAAGGTGTTCCGTATGATTAGCGGTGCCAACGCCATCACTGATTACACCGATGCGACACAGCACAATGCCTACTATGAGATGACATTCCCTACAACAGGATACAAGGATGTCAACATGAACATCGTCATTGCATACGGAAACAATGCCGCTTGTGAAATGACAGCAGCCATGTCAACTGATAATGGCGCCACATGGAATGTTATTGGTTCATACACCACATCAAGCGCTTGGTTTGTGTATGAAGAACGTAGTATTGCCATTCCCGCAGCCAATGCAGACAAAGTGATTGTCCGCTTGTTTGCCACCAATGATTGTGCCAGCAACTGGAACATGGACAAGTTGACCATTACCGGAACTGCCGCCACTTCTTTTGAGGAAACTTACAGTGTGAAAACAGGGAATCAACCCGAATCCGCAGGAATCGTGACTATTGCACCACTGGCAACAGGACTTACAGCAGGGACAGAAGTTACAGCTACTGCTACCGCCAACTTGGGCTTTGCTTTCAAGGAATGGAAAGATGCAGAAGGAAATGTTATAGCTACGGAAAATCCCTACACCTTTACCATCAGCGGAAATTTGAATTTAACCGCTGTCTATGAAGAAGAGGAGCTTCCCGTCGGTACTCCCGTGACATTGGCGAAATGGACTTTTGACAATGGATACGACACTGAGAATGTAGAAGGAAAAGATATCTATGTCCCCAATGCCAACAAAGACTGGGCCGAAATCAGTGCTACCTACTTTGCTACACAAATCCCCTATTTCTACCCGAACACATTCATGGGAGAAAAAGACAATTATCTGATGACTGCAAAATCAGAAGCACGCTATTGGCAAATCTGTACCGGATACCAGAATCAGGTGTTCCGCATTGAGAACAGCACAGCCAATGCCATCACAGACTATACTGACGCTCTACAGCACAATGCATACTACGAAGTGCAGTTCTCCACTAAAGGTTACAAAAACATCTCCATTGACTATGCCATAGCCTATGGGCAGAATGCTGAAGCCGCATTGGAAGCTGTAGTCTCTACTGACGGCGGACAAACATGGGCTGCTGCCAGCACAGGCAAGACTGCCGGAAATTGGTGGATATACAACCCGAACACCATCACCCTGTCTGCCAACAACAAGGAGCAGGTCATCGTAAGACTGATTGCAGGAAACGGGTTTGCCAGCAACTGGAATATGGACTATCTGACCGTCAATGCAGAAGTGGGAGAAAAAGAAATGGGACCTGTCGAACTGAAGGATTACACCATCGCATGGCCATTCCACGAAGGACAAAAGAACCCGACAACGGGCGAAGTGACAACTCCGGGACTCCTGTCTGTGGCGGAATTCTCACACGGTTCAGAACTGACTATTACAGGTGTCCGTACAGATGGTGGAATTGCAGCCCTGACTTCTTTCCAACCCGTCAACGGACAAGTAGGAACGAATGAAGAGCACAGCGCATTGAACTTTACAGTTATCCCGAAGAGAGGCATCACCATCACCCCCAAACAACTGTCTTTCAAAGCTGCCCGCGTAGGTACCAATGGAGGAAAATTTGACGTGGTGGTGATTTGCGGTGAGGATACTGTCACTGTTGCAGAAGGATTTACTCCGCAATTGGTAAAGGAAGCTCCCTATTACTCCGATTGTGTATATGACTTGAGCAACCTGCCTGCCACTACAGACAAGATTGTAGCCAAAATCTACATCAAGGGATTGGCCAACAACAAACAGTACGCCTTCAGTGACATTACCATTACTGCTGATATTGAAGGAACTGTATTGCCCACTCCTTCTTACACATTGGCCACAAAGATAGGTATGAAGGGTGCAGGAAACATCAGCATCAACCCCTCGGGAGCCGAATTTGACGAAGGAACTATGATAGAGCTGAAAGCCAGTGAAAACTTTGGTTACCACTTCACCGGATGGTACGATGCCGAAGGCAATGAGGTCTCTACCGATAATCCTTATAGATTCCAGATTGCTGCCAACACCGACCTGACCGCACAATACAGCAAGAGCAATGTCTATGCCCTCAACCTGAAGGTTATCGACGATATGGAGAACACCTATGGCAATGCCAATCTGGTGACTATCGTTCCTGACGGAAACATCATCAACGGCGTACACTACTACGAGGAAGGTACCGACGTGAAGCTAACCGTAAACAACAACAAGATTCTCAGCTTCACCGGATGGGAAGACAAGAGCACCAATGCCGAGCGCATCATCAACATGGACGGTGAGAAGAACCTGACCGTGAACTATGCTGTGGCCGACTACATCGTAGCTTGGGACCTCTATCAGGACAGCCCCAATACAGAGCGTGCTGCTGATTATCGCAGCAACACAGAGAACGGCGGACTCCTCTCGCTCCGCAAAGCAGACGGAAGCACCAGATCATGGCTTACACGCGGAGTAAACAATGGCGCAGAAGAAGGACGCTGGGGTGCCCGAATCTGGAGCCTCCTCTCTGATGGCTGGTACTGGGAAATCTCTTTCTCTACCAAGGGATACAGCAACATCACCTTCTCCAACGGTTTCGGACACTCGTACAACACCTACGCCGTGATGAAGGCCGAATACTCTGTAGATGGAACCAATTTTACCGAAGTGGGAACTTACGACATCCCCACACGCGGATGGGTTGACGGTGAGTTTACCCTGCCTGCCGAGGCAAACAACCAAAACCGTGTATGGATTCGCTGGATGCCTGGTTCAGAAGAACTCGTAGGTAACGAAAGCGACTATGACGGACTCTCTATCGGTGACATCTTCGTCCTTGGCGAAAGCGAACAGGCCAATGACCAGGTGGCTCCCGTACTCGTGGGCAGCAATCCTGAGAACAACGCGACAGGTGCATCGGCCACAGGAAGCATCGTGCTGACCTTCAACGAACGTATCAAGGCCGGAACGGGCACTGCCACACTGAACGGTGAGGCTATCGCTCCGAATGTAAACGGAAAGACTGCCGTGTTCCAATACTCCGGATTGGACTATAACACCGCCTACAGCTTCACACTGCCTGCCGGTGTCATCACCGACCGTAGCGGCAACGCCTATGAGGGTATCACGCTGAACTTCACTACCATGGAGCGCACACAGCCCGTAGCCCGTCTCTATGATGCAGTGGTGGCTGCCGACGGCAGCGGTGACTACCTGACCGTACAGGAAGCTATCGACGCAGCTCCCGAAGGACGCGCCATTCCTTGGCTCATCTTCATCAAGAATGGTGAATACAAGGGACATGTGGACGTGCCCAAGAACAAGCCCTACCTGCACTTCATCGGTCAGGAGCGCGACAAGGTAATCATCACTGATGACAAACTCTGTGGTGGCGACAATGCCCTGCACGTGAGCGTAGGTGCTACCGTAGTGGTGAATGCCAACGACTGCTACTTTGATAACCTCACACTGGAGAACTCTTGGGGACATGACAAGCAGGCTGGTCCACAGGCTTTGGCCTTGAATACAACAGGCGACCGCACCGTGTTCAAGAACGTGGCCATGCTCTCTTACCAGGATACTTGGATTACACCTTCTACATCAAACTACCGCGCATACGTGAAGGACTGCTTCATCGAAGGTGCTGTGGATTTCATCTACAACAGTGGTAACATCTACATCGACAACACGACCCTCTATATCAACCGCAAGAGCGGTGGCTACATCGTGGCTCCCTCACACGGTGCTGACGTAGAATGGGGATACGTCTTCATGAACTGCCGCATCACTGCACCGGGTGTACCTTCTGAAACTGACGTATGGTTGGGCCGTCCCTGGCACAACAGCCCGAAGACAGTCTTCATCAACACCATTGCCGAAGTGACCATTCCCGCCAAGGGTTGGTATCCCACCATGGGAGGTCTGCCCGTACTGTGGGCCGACTATAACACAATGGACGGCAACGGCAACCCTGTTGACCTAAGCCAGCGCGAAGATACCTATTATTATACAGTCAAAGAGACCGGTGAAAAAGTATATGGCAAGGCCAAAAACTACCTGACCGCTGAAGAGGCTGCCCAATACACCGTGAAGAATGTGTTGAGCGGCAAGGACAACTGGCAACCTGCCATCATCACCGAATCATGCGCAGCACCCGTAGCCACCTGGAACGATGACAAGAGCACCCTGTCATGGGAAGCTGTGCCCTACGCCATCTGCTACGTCATCGTGAAGAACGGCAAGGACGTTGAGTTCACTACCGAAACAACCATCAGTGCCGAAGCCGGAGCCACCTACATGGTGTATGCAGCCAACGAGCAGGGCGGCCTCAGCGCAGGATGCGACCCCAATGCTACCGGCATACAGTCTGCCGTAGCGGCTGAAGCACAGATTGTAGCCATCCATACTGTCAACGGTGTACAACTGAAGGCTCTCCAACCGGGTCTCAACATTGTGACCATGCAGGATGCACAAGGCAACATCATTGTCCGTAAGGTAATGAAGTAACCAACTGTTGCTTAAGGTGGGTTCCATAAATCCCCACCTTAAACACACCAAGCGCGGATAACGCGGATTACACGAATGGTTCTTATCGTGTATCTCCCGTTATCCGCGCTTAATGTTTAGGGGAGACAGTGTTCACGGCTCTGAACGATTTCTTATGCAATTTGTTAACTACTCTGAACAAATTACAGCAAAAACTGTTAACCGCTCTGAACATTTTCAATGAAAGATGATGCAATTTGCCAAGAAACAGTTATCTTTGCAGCAGTAATGAATCAAATGAAGAAAAGAGTATGGAAAGCCTGTTCACGAAACAAGAAAGACTGTTGTCCCAAACAAGTACCGACATTATACGCGACTTGATGCACCAAGTGCATTGGGATAACCAACTGATCGCCATCCGCGGATCACGAGGTGTGGGGAAGACTACCCTGCTGCTCCAGTACATCAAAAAACACTATCCGCCAGGCTGCAGAGAAGTACTCTATTGTTCGTTGGACTCCATTTATTTCAGTAACCACACGTTGTTGGATTTGGCCGACAAATTCTATATGATGGGAGGAAAACACCTGTTTTTAGACGAGGTGCATAAATATCCCACGTGGAGTAAAGAGGTGAAAGAGATATATGACTTGTATCCGACATTGAAAGTCGTGTTCAGCGGTTCATCGCTACTGAACATACTGAATGCCGATGCAGACCTATCACGACGTTGTCTGCCCTACAATCTTTACGGGCTTTCGTTCCGTGAATACCTGATGTTCTACAAAAACATCTGCATACCCATCCATACGTTAGAGGAAGTATTGTCGCATCCCACAGAAATATGTCGGGAAGTAAACGAGAAATGCCGTCCCGTGCAAATGTTCAATGAATATCTTCGTCAGGGATATTATCCTTTTTACAATGGCAACAAAGATGATTACTACATCAATATAGAAAATGTAGTGAATCTGATACTGGAACAGGAAATGCCGCTGTTATGCGGTATCGATCCCGCCTATGTGCGCAAACTGAAGGCTTTGTTGAGTGTGTTGGCCTCATCTGTACCCTACGAAGTGGACACAACGAAACTGGCTGCAGTCATCGGATTGAGTCGTAACTCCTTGCTGGCTTATCTCGCCAATATGGAAAGAGCCGAATTATTGAAACTCTTGTATTCCAACCTCTATTCAGTCAAGAAAATGCAGAAACCTGACAAAATCTATATCCAAAACCCCAATTTGCTATACGTATTGGCTTCCGAGCGAGTTCAGACAGGCACTGCACGCGAAACTTTCGTCATCAACCAATTGTCGGTCAAGCACGAAGTGGAATACGGTAAAAAGAATGGTGATTTTGTGGTGGATAGAAAATACACCTTCGAAGTGGGAGGAGCCGACAAGGACTTTTCGCAAATAGCAGACATCCCTAATTCTTACGTTCTTGCCGACAATATGGAGTACCCCGTCGGTCACAAACTCCCCTTATGGATGGTTGGGTTGATTTATTGATACAAAAAGCCAAGGAGCGTCATCCCGACGTGCCTTGGCTCTTTTGCGCGCATACGTTAACTTTAATTTTAAACGCTTCTTATAATAATTCTATTGATTTATTCCCATGCATAGGAAGAATGGTATTCTTTGATTCTATTGAGAGAATGTATCACTTCTGCTCAAGCAAATTGTCTTTCGGCATGACCAACATCATGATGATGTAAAGTATGACTCCGGGGAAGGCCGCTGAGAAGAAGGCCAGGAGGATGTAAGCAATACGTATTACGGTTGAATCGATGTCGAGGTATTCGGCCAATCCGCCACATACACCTGCAATTTTACAATCTCTGGTTGAACGTCTGAGTCTTTTTTCCATAATTCTATTGTTTTAATGTGTTAATAATCTTTTTTATTGGGGGTATGTCAAATATACAAATGCGCTCTTTTATTGTTATTTCCAGACGGTCTCTTGTCATTCTGAGAGTAGTGAAGAATCTGATAACGTGTGCTTTATATTTACTGCTGATGTTTACAGATTTTTCGCTATGCTCAACAACTCGTCTTCACTTCGTTCAGAATGACAGAGACCGTCGGTATTTTGACACACCTCCTTAGGGAGAGGTTTTCGCTCACTTCACCTTCTTCAACTTGAAGTCGGTGGCGGAGAACCAAGTACCATTCCAATAGCCGGTGGCACCGTTGCGGTTGGTCACACCGTAGCGGATGATGCTGTCGGTCACTTCGATGTTGTTGATATGTACACGGCTCCATCCGTGTCCGCGTTTGCGGTTGGCTTCGGCAATGCGCTTCACTTCACCCGTCAAGGTACTGTCGTTCTCCATACGGACCATAGCTTCCTGCCAAATCTCACCACCACTATTGGCATAGACGGGGAAGGGAGCAGAGAGGCGCTCGCCCTTGCTGTTGAAAGCATACACCTCGGGGCCTTCGCCATTGGTGCGCACGGCTGCTTCGAGACTATAGATGCCCGGAGTGATGCGCACGGTGCGCTCAACGGTATAGAGCATGTTGGGATGCTCGGAGAATCCGTCGATGTACTCCTTCGAGCGGTCGCCGCTATAGTGCTCGGAACTCTTCATATAGTTATAGGTATGGTCGTGAGCTATGACTTCCCAACCACGGTCGGTGAGCCAATCGATTTCCTCCTGGTTACGACGCTCTTCGCGTTGTTCTTTATACTCTTGGCGTATCTGTTTTGAAGTATAATCCATCTCCACGCCAAAGCCGACCAACGATGAAATGCCCACAATCAGCGATACGAAAAAGATGGCCAAGTAGATCCACAACATACGGCCAAGAGACTTACCTTTGCCCAACACACGCATGATGGCATGGACTATCAGAATCACCAGTACCAATGCGGCCACAAAGAGGGCAATGCCGGAAACCCAAGTGAGTCCGTTGTTGGCGATGGCATCAAACATCATCAGGTCATGATTTCCCATTCCGAATGCATGTCGCGCCACACCACCGTTGAAGACAAAACCCAAAAAGCTGGCGCCGAACAACACCATCAGCAACAAAGCGAAACCACCAAAGGCGATGGAAGCTAACATAAAGATAAGGATGGCCTTGATGAGCACAATCAGTACCTGTACAAAACCACTATGCTTGTCGGCCGGACGCTCAGTCCCATCGGTCCTGTTGACAATCTCCTCGTTCAGATTCTCCATCGTCACGGGCTTGCCATGCATACGCAGGCGCTCTTCGGGAGTCTTGGCTTCGGGGATAATCAAAGCAAGGACGAAATAGATAATCAGCACCGTCCAGAAGGATATATATATAAAAGGTATAGGGAGTATGGCCAGTGCCACAACAATAAGGCGTACCCACACGGGGTCGATGCCGAGATAGCAGGCAATGCCGGAGAGCACACCGCACAACAATTTGTCGTCGGGATTGCAATAGAGGCGCTTCTTCGACACCTGTTCGCTGAACCATTCACGTCCGCGATGTCCGGTGGCAGAGCCACTTTCTCCTTCGCCGGAGGCTTCGTCCAGCTCCTCGGGATTGCCTATGCGACCAATGATTTCCTTTACCAATGCGATGTCTATCGGCTCGCGGCCGTCGTTCTTCAACTCCAACATCAGTTCGGCTACGCGGTGTTCGATGTCGTCGGCAATCTCTTCGCCTCCCTCCTTGCGGGAGAAGTATCTCTTCATGTCGCCCAAGTAGCGGTTGAGCAACTCATAGGCGTCTTCATCAATGGCATACAGGGTGCCAAAGAAGTTGATGGTGATATTCTTTTTCATTGTTTTTTAGTTGACAAGTTAACGAGTTGACGAGTTTTACAAGGTTGATGGGTTGAGAGGTTGATGGATTGAACCTTAAACCTTAAACTTGGAACTTGAAACCTTGAACCCGAAACTTTTAATTTTTAAATCTTTAATTTTTAACTTCCAATCGGATAGGGCTTTCCGCCTTGAGGTGTCCCACGGTGGTGGCCAGTTCATTCCAAGCACAGTCGAGGCCGGCCAGGAAGAGTTCCCCCTCGGTAGTGAGGGCATAGTACTTGCGCGGTGGCCCTTGGGTCGATTCGCGCCATTCGTAACTGAGCAGCCCGTCGTTCTTCAGGCGGGTGAGCAAGGGATAGAGAGTTCCCTCGACCACAATCAACTCAGCTTCCTTCAAACGGACAATGATGTCGGAGGCATACGATGGTTCCTTTCGGAGGAGCAACATCACGCAATACTCCAACATGCCTTTCCGCATCTGCGATTTTGCGTTATCTACATTCATACGTTTTTAATCTTTTAGGGAGACAAATAGCGAATCGCTTCTCCATCCATCTCTTTTCATCTCCTAAATTGCTTTGTCTTCAGGAACTTATGGCCATTGAAGGGACCTTGCAAGTCGGACGAACCACCCCTTCAAGTTCCATTGACGATGCAAATATAGGCAATACTTAGGTACTTTGTATTACATAGTACTACAAAATTAGCACAATTTAACTATTAAACCGTAAAAAGGCAACTATTCAGCGAGTAAAAGACTTGGTTAACGGGAAGACGCTTGACCATCCTTCAGAAAGTATTCTGTACTAAATCAGAAAATGTGAATCTGCTTGCGCTTAAGAGACAGGGGAACAAAGGCACCACGGCCACAAATGATACTGAACAGGCAGATATATCAAGTGTTTGCCCATGCACTTCGTTCGTTCTGCGGCCTACAAATATGGAATTATCAGAGAAAAACAGACGAAATCCACAATTATTTCGTACATTTGCAGCCAATTACCATAATATGGTAAAAAAAGGAGTAAAACAATAAAATAAAAGATTATACATGAAGAAACAACTACTTGCATTGGCTGCCACTGCTCTGATGGCGGCACAGGGTGCTACTGTGGGTGCACAAAACGTGTACTACAGTCAGGACTTCCAAGGTGACACCAAACCTGCCGAACTGCTCTATTACGACGGTGACGGCAACGAACTCACCGATAATCTGGTGGGCACAGGTCTGGAATGTGGAACTTGGCATCTCATCAGACTGACAGCAGGAGATCCCAACAAACTGATGGGAAGCGCATCAGCCTTCACAACTCCGGGTAAAGCCAACGACTGGATGGTGACACCACAAATCAAAATCTATGGCGCTGGTGCCAAATTGACGTGGAAAGCCATGGCTGCCTCCAAGATAAAAAAGGATGGATACAAGATTTACGTATCAACTAAAGGCTATGCTATGGAAGACTTTGAGCAGGAACCCATTTTCAGCACTGAAGCCGAGGAAGGAGGCGAACTGCAAAGCCGCGAAGTGAGCCTGGACAAATATGCCGGACAGAACATCTACATCGCTTTTGTGAATGACTCGTATGACAAATATGTAATCTGTATAGATGACATACAGGTGAGCGGTCCTGCCGCAACAGAGGCTCACGACCGCGCCAGCTTCGAAGTGACCACACCGCTGATGACAGACACGGGGAAAGCGCAGATGAGCGTGAACGTGAAGAACCTGAAAGCCCCTGTACTGGATGCCGTAAAGGTGTGCTACCGAGTGGACAATCAGGTATTCAGCCAAGACTTCACCGGCTTGAACCTGAATCAGGGACAGACAGCAGCACTGACAGTAGAAAAGAGTGTGGACGTACCCCTGAACACCACCTGCACATACGACATCTGGGTGGAGGTGGATGGCGACCCTGCCCTGTCGGTACGCGACTCTATCCGTGGAACCTACTTCGTAAGCAACCGCCGTACCCTCATCGAGGAGGGAACTGGCACCTGGTGCGGAAACTGCCCCGACGGAATGACCGCATTGGCTTATCTGGAGGATAACTACCCGGACAACGTTGTGACCATAGCCGTGCATGCCGACACCTATCTGGACCCCATGTATTACCCCGAATATGTGAATTTCTGCATGTTCCCGGCATACCCCACCATTATGGCCGACCGTAAGTATCTGGGACAACCCCTTGCACTGGACGAAGAATACAACTACTCATTCTCCGTGCCCGGATACGGTATCGAATACTTCTTCCTGCTGGCACAGAAGCAATATGCCGTAGCCGAACTGAACGGAACAGCCACTCTGACCGATGCCGACATGAACAGATTGGAAATCAACGTGGAGAGCCGATTCGTAAACGACATCAAGAACAGCGGCTATGACATTGCACTCATCCTGCTGGAAGACAGTGTGACAGCCCCCGACGGCACACTGTACGCACAGAACAACGAACGCGCCAAAACCAACTTCACTTACTACGGACTGAAGGACACCATCTACAACAGCGGAGGTTGGGGAAGCCTGCCTGGCACCGTGCGCATGAAATATGACCACGTGGCACGCGCAGCCTACAACGGTTCGTTCAACGGAGCGGGCAACAACAGCCAACTGCCCTCTGTAATAGAAGGCGGCAAGGTCTATACCAGCAAGTTCACGTGGGACATCCCCGAGGGGACGGTGAACAACATGCAGTATGCCTCCATCGTAGCCTTGATGACCGATGCTACGGGCTACATCGTGAACTGCTGCAAGATGCACGTCACTGACCCCAAGGCCATTGACCGCATTGAGACTACGGCCGATGCCACTATCACAGCCATCTATACCCCCAACGGCACACGGGTGGAAAAACTGCAAAAGGGCATCAACATTGTGGAATATACCGACAAGCAGGGAAACACCTTCACCAGAAAAATGGTGAAGTAAAAGGGAAAACTCTCTTATTTTTCAGGCACGGATTACACAGATTGACACGGATTCTTTATTGGGCTATCCGTGAAATCCGTGTAATCCGTGCCTGAAATCTAATATGGAATAACTATACTTACCTTTCCGCCCAATTCTCGCGGTCGAGATTGCGATAACCGATAGCCTCAGCTATATGCATAGACTGCACGGTGGGCGATGCATCGAGGTCGGCAATGGTACGAGCCACCTTCAGAATACGGTCGTAAGCACGTGCCGACAGATTGAGCCGCTCCATAGCACCACGTAACAGGTTGAGCCCTGTTTCATCAGGAGTGGCATATTCGGCAAGCATCTTGGGAGTCATCTGTGCATTGCAATGTATGCCAGGAACATGAGCAAAACGTTGCTCCTGTATCTTGCGGGCAGCGATAACCCGCTGACGGATGACTTCGCTGGCCTCTCCCGGCCTTGTCTCGGAGAGTTTATCAAAGGGGACAGGAACAATTTCTACTTGTATATCTATACGGTCCAACAAAGGACCTGAAATCCGGTTGAGGTACTTCTGTACCTGCCCAGGATTGCACACGCAGGCTTTGGTGGGGTGGTTGTAGTATCCGCATGGACAGGGATTCATGCTAGCAATGAGCATAAAGGATGCAGGATACTCTACCGTATATTTGGCACGCGAGATACTGATACAACGGTCCTCCAAAGGCTGGCGCAACATTTCCAGCACAGTACGGTTAAACTCGGGCAACTCGTCTGCAAACAGCACCCCATTATGCGCCAGACTGATTTCACCTGGCTGAGGATTCTGGCCGCCACCGACGAGAGCGACAGACGAAATAGTGTGATGAGGACTACGGAAAGGACGATGGGCAATCAGGGAAGTATTCTTACCCAACTTGCCTGCCACGGAATGAATCTGCGTAGTCTCCAGACTCTCAGCCAACGAAAGTGGAGGAAGGATGGATGGCAGACGTTTGGCCATCATGGACTTTCCACTTCCCGGAGGGCCTATCATGATGAGGTTGTGACCACCGGCAGCAGCCACTTCGAGGGCACGCTTGACACTCTCCTGCCCTTTTACCTCGGCAAAGTCATATTCAAAATCATTCTGCTGGGCATAGAACTCTTCGCGGGTATTCACTTCTGTTGCCTCCAACTGGATTTCACCGTTCATAAATTCGATAACCTCCTTCAGATTGCTGACACCATAGACCTTCAAACGATTGACTACAGCGGCTTCACGGGCATTCTCATGGGGAACAATCAATCCCTCAAACCCTTGCTCACGGGCACGTATGGCTATGGGAAGGGCACCCTTTACCGGCTGCAGTGTCCCATCCAGTCCCAACTCGCCTATCATCATATAACGGCCCAGTTTGTCAGGAGACACAGTGCCATTAGCCGCCATGATACCGATAGCTAAAGGAAGGTCATAAGCTGAACCTTCCTTGCGGATGTCGGCTGGTGCCATATTGATGATAATCTGGGCCACAGGAAACTTGTAACCGTTTACCTGCAAAGCCGAAAGAATACGTTCATGGCTCTCCTTCACGGCATTATCGGGCAGGCCGACAAGAAAAAACTTCACACCTCGGGAGAGATTGACTTCAATGGTTACGGTAGTAGCCTCAATGCCTTGAACGGCTGCACTGAATACTTTAACAAGCATGGTATAGCAAATAAGGGGGAATCAATAATATTATATAGGTATAGGACAAATGGTTTTTCACAAAAGGATTATGACAGCTTCTTTCTTTTCTTCAGCTTTGCCTGCTGCTCCTCCAACTGGGTCAGTTGCTTGTCCACAAAGTTTTCCAACCGTTTGCCCCAAACATCACTTATCAGGATTCGGCCAGATTGGTTGAGCACAAAGTTCTTGGGAAGGTCAACAGCACCGGTAGTCTGCACAAAGGCTCCATTCCATCCCTTGAAGTCACACAGGTGTATCCCACCCAGCTTGTCTTCACGGATGGCATCCATCCATTGATTACGGTCGCTATCCAAAGATACGTTGATGAATTTTACCGGACGTTTGGCAAAATGTTTGATCTGTGCCTGCAACGAATCCTGCATGATGCGACTCCCGGGATGCCATGATGCCCATAAGGAGAGCACAACAATATTCTCCTTGTAGCTGTTAGCCTTAACAATGACACCTGTAGTGTCGGCCAAGTTGGCAATGTTGAGATGCTGGATTCCTACCCTTTTGCCTGGTGTATCCATGCCACTGAGCAAGCGGCTGATGTAAGGATTGTCCTGCATATTACCACTAAGCTGCTTGCAGATGCTTTCAACCTGTGTCCTGTCTGGTGAAGAAGAATTGACGAAATACCTGTATATCAAGTAAACACTCACAATCGAATGCGGATGTGCCACAATGAAACTGTCCGCCATTTGCTGTACTTCGAAATGACTTTTCAGGGGGTTGATGCTGCGGGTGAATGCGGTGAACTCATCTTGAGCTACTCCACCAATGATGCTCACACTGTCCAGATTGGCAGCATCACCTTTGATCTGGATATGCAGACCTTTGTCGGCAAAGATAGGATATTCCCGTTTTTCATCGTTCAATAACAGAAAAAGCGGGGTGATAGTATCCAATGGGAGAGAACAACTGAACTTCCCTTGCTTGACAGGCAGTTCCACAATGCTATCAGGGTCATTAAAGATTCCGTACAACGAGACAATCGAATCGTCCAGCCCTTTGATATCGCCTTCCAGATAGAAATAATGTTCGTCTTGGCGGCAACTGTGAAAAAGTCCAAAGCTTACCGTTGCAAACAAAAGGAAAAAGAATCTTTTCATCATACGTGCAGGGGAGGATATGGATATTGTTCTGAAAATTATTTAGGCACGGATTACACCAGTTACACGGCCTTTTTGTGAATTCATCCGTGTCAATCCGTGCAATCCGTGCCTAATATATAAAGGTCACTTATTGATAATTACTTCAGTGCGTTCAAGAAGTCTGCGTTGGTCAAATACTTGGCAAACTCAGCATCCTTCATAGCCTTCTGAGCAAGTGAAGCGTCTTCCTTCACAGCCTTAGCCAAGTTAGAAACAACCATTGAAGCATTGTTGGTACGTGCACCTACCACAGCCTTCAGATAGCTGGTGTAAGCATCGGGATTTGTAACAGCCTCCAATGTGCTCTTAGCCTTGTTGTAGTCCTTAGACATAATCTGAGCCAAAGCTGCGCTATTGGTCTTAGCTTCTTTGAAAGAACTTACAGCACGGTCATACTGTCCCTGAGCGATGTACAGGTTACCCAAAGCTTCGTTCAGTTTCTCAGCACCTGAGCTCTTGGCCAGATAAGCCTCAGCCTTTTCCTTCTCACCGTTCAACATTGCCATCAGACCCAAGTTGTTGTTTACTTCAGGAGCAGCAGCGTTGATACCGGCAGCCTTAGCCAAATATGAAGCAGCAGCTTCCATGTCACCATCCTGATAAGCCAAGTTAGCCAAATTGTTGAATGCTCGGTAATCCTTCGGATAGATTTCAGTAGTCTTCTTGTAGATAGCTTCCTTGTCAGATGAGCCCTTCACCAAAGTAGCGGCATACAACAGTTCTTCTACGCTCAACTCTTTGGGAGAGGCAGCGAAAGTGTTCAAGATTTCATCATCGCTACGACCGATAATCTCATAGTTCAAGGTCAGACGAGCACGACGCAACTGAGGAAGAATCTCATCAGCCAATGTTCCATATACAGAAGAAAGGTTCTTGATTTCAGCCTCACGTCTTTCGGGATCGTTATACATTGAAAGAACGCGCAAGATAACTTCCTTATCCTGAATGTTGCTCTTCTCTACCAAAGTCTTGAAACCTTCCCAGTCCTCAGCAGTGTACTTGGTATCAATGTTACCTTCCAGCTTGGCCTTCTTCAACTGCTTCTTGGCATATGCAGCAGCGTTGCTTTCACGGTTTCCTGCCAACTTCTCGTTCAAGCCCAACTCACCATCGGGAGAAGCATAAGCTGTCACTTCGACATTAGTCAGAGCCAAGTTCTTGTCATCAGCCTTGATAGCAGCCATCTGCTCATTCAAAGCGTTCATTTCAGCAGTCTTCAACTGGTTTGCACGTACGTTAGCCTGCTGGATGAGGAACATGATGTTAGCCTCCTTAGCCTCCTTGATGATGCGCTGGAACTTGTCAGAGCTCATTGAAGGTTCAGTAGCACCCAATGTATAGTTTGCATTGGTTGACATGATTTCACCTGTAGCCAAAACACCATCAGCAACCTTTACTTCAGGGATTGCCACTTCTTTCTTACCAACCTTGGCGCTGAACTGCAGATAGAGTTCACTCTTAGCCATTGCAGGAACATAGTCGAAAGTAGTCTTCATTGTGTAAGCACCACCAGCCTTGTAATAGATAGTCTGGTCGTTACCTTCAACCTTCTCACCTTGGAAAGTTGCAGGAGTTCCTACAGCTTGTCCACCTTCCCACTTAAGAACGGGAGTTACAGTTACAACAGCCTTCTTGTTGAAGTACTTTTCGGGGAACTTGCCGTTGATGGTTACAGGAACCTTACCGCCTACGGCTTCCAACACTTGCGGATTTGTGGTGAAATAATCTGCAGACAACTCACCCATCTTACTGCTGCACGATGTCAATACAGCAACCATTGCCACCAACAGGGGCATGTACAGTTTTTTAATCATGTTTGAAAATCAAATAAATGTTATTAATGAATTGTTTTGTTCAATGTCTCTTCTGCACACTCTTCGCAGTTTGCGTACAAAGGTAAATAATTCGGTTTGCAGCACTATACTCTTTCTTTAATTATTAATAATTTTTAATCTTTATAAGCCCATAATTGAATTTTATGACTACCTTTGTGCCCAAAATTCACCAACAACCCGCAATAATGAACACTTTTTTGCTTTCTCCAGACAAGGATCCTATGGGACGTGCAATTGCCGAATTTCATCAAACTGGCAAGGCACGAAAATTGCGTGTTTTTTCATCTTTATTTGAAGAAGATGAGATTCCAGTCTGCCAACTTTTCCGCGTTGAATCCCAAATGCCTCCCCTCGAACAAAAGGCACTGCAATTGGCTAATGGACATATATTGGACGTTGGTGCGGGAAGCGGATGCCATTCTTTAGCCCTACAACAAGCGGGCAAGGAAGTGACGGCCATAGACATTTCACCCCTTTCAGTGGAAGTCATGAAACAACGTGGCATACAGAATGTACACCAAGTCAACCTTTTCGACGAACGTTTTGCCGACACATTTGACACTGTGCTCATGCTCATGAACGGTTCGGGCATAGTCGGACGTCTTGAAAACTTGCCGCTATTCTTCCAGCGGATGAAACAGATTCTTCGTCCTGACGGATGTATCCTGATGGACTCCAGCGACTTGCGGTATATCTTTGAAGAGGAAGACGGAAGTTTTGCCATTGATTTGGCTGCAGGCTATTATGGCGAGGTGGATTTTCAGATGCAATATGGCACAGTCAAAGGTGAATCTTTTGACTGGTTGTACATTGACCTTCAAACACTTTCCTATTATGCCGCTGAAAGTGGATTTCAGACGGAGTTAATCATGGAAGGAAATCATTATGACTATTTGGCACGACTACGAAGAATAGCCGATTAACATCAACCATTTGTCAACTTTTTACTCAGATATCTTACCGGATACCATACCGAGAGCCCGCCCATCACCAGGACGGTCAGGAAGACCAGGACCACATCACCTATCTGCACAGCCACAGGATAGGCATCTACAACAAAACCTCCTTGAGAACCTAAAGCTATCAGGCCGTAATGCTCCTGCAACAGGCACAGACCGACACCCAACAGGATACCGACCAAGGCTCCAACGAAAGAAATCAGACAACCTTCGGTAAAGAATATACGAGTTATAAGCCCATTGTCGGCACCCAAGTTCCGCAATGTGCGCACGTCCTCCTTCTTATCAATAATCAGCATGGAGAGCGAACCGATGATATTAAAGCAGGCCACCAACAGGATAAAGGAAAGAAACAGGTAAGAAATAAGTTTTTCGATTTCCATGATACGGAAGACATCGGCCTGCTGTTCATACCGGTTCTTGACTTCATAGGAAGCACCCAACAGATTCCTGATATTCTTCTGTACCTGTCTGACATCTGCTTCGGGCTTCAATTTCAGTTCCAATGAAGTGATTTCCGTGTCATAATCAAACAGCCGCCGGGCAAAATCCAACGAGGTGAGCACGTATGAAGCATCATATTTCTCTTGATTAACGGCAAAAACTACACCCGGCGAATAGAGGTAATCACGAGTGAAGCTACTTGTCGGATTGGCCATATTCACCGCGACATTGCGCTTCGGAGCATATACCTCGATAGGGTCTATAGGACGGATACCAGAGCCAATGGCCGATGTCAGTTGGGCACCAAAAATTCCATAATCCACAATCTCGTCGTGAAGGATAAAGTCCCCGTAACCATAGAGAATGCTGTCTATAGCTGTCAATTGCTCAAAATTATCCTCCACCCCCTTGACAGTCACCACCGATTGCCGATTCTTATACTGTATCATGGCGTTCTCCTCAATGCACAGGGTAGATACTTCCACCTCGGGAAGTTCTCTGACCTGCTTTATCAACGAGTCCTGACTGTCAAAAGTCTTGCTCTCCATGGCTGTAATCTTCAGTTCCGGGTCAAAAGCTGTGAAGAATCCCGCCACCAATTCCTGAAAACCATTGAACACCGACAGGGTACACACCAAAGCCAGCGTAGCCAAAGCTACACCGCACACCGATACTCCTGAGATGATGTTAATCGCATTGTGCGACTTCTTCGACAACAAGTACCGCCGGGCTATGTACAACGAGAGGTTCATGAATGCAATAGGTAGTACAGTGCCTTATTTCAATAACCTGTCAATGTTTTCGATGTAGTCCAATGAGTCATCAACAAAGAACTTCAGCTCAGGAATGATGCGCAACTGATGGCGCACACGACTACCCAACTCATAGCGGATGGATTTCATGTTGTCATTGATGTTCTTCACAATCTCTTCACTGCGTTCCGAAGGGAATACGCTCAGATAGGCACGTGCCACACTCATGTCAGGGCTGATGCGCACGACACTGACACTCACCAGCACACCGTTCATGGCTTTGGTTTGCAACAAGAAGATATCACTCAGTTCCTTTTGGATAAGGCGTGCAATTTTGTTTTGTCTGGTTGTTTCCATTTTTTTGTTTTTAATTTTATCAGATATAGTAACTATAGGTATTATAGTGACTATAGGAACTATCTATTCCTATAAATCTATAGTTTTCTTATAATTGTCAGTCCGTCTCTCAGGGGCAGAATCACTTTCTCCACTCGGGAATCTTTTGCCACCAAATCATTGAAGGCTTTGATACCCAACGTCTGCCGGTCGGTATAGTGTGTTTCAGCCTCCAGCACATGCCCGTCCCACAGGGTATTGTCTGCAATGATGTATCCGCCCGGGTTCAAGTGTTCCAGCACCATTTCGTAGTAATCGATGTAGCGTCGCTTGTCGCCGTCCACAAAGGCCAAGTCGAAGCGCAAGCCCATTTGAGGGACAAGCTCCAGTGCATCACCGATATGAAAGGTTATCTTGTCAGCCCACGGTGACTGCTCCAGCCACGGACGGGTGAAGTCTTCCTGTTCATCATTGATTTCAAAGGTATGCAACATGCCTCCTTCGGCCAGACCTTCAGCCAGACACAGCGCCGAATAGCCGCTGTAGGTGCCAATTTCCAGCACCGTCTGTGGGCGTATCATCTCCACAAACATCTTCAGCATCCGTCCTTGCAGATGCCCTGATGCCATGCGAGGACGCAGCAGTTTCACATGCGTAGCCCGGTAGAGTGCCTTCAGATAGTCATTTTCGGGGTCGATATGGCCCAATATGTATTCGTCGAGAGTCATTCTTCGTTGAAAGGTTGAATCGTTGAAACGTTGAGAGACTAGTCTGTCAATGGCTCTACTGGTTTATCAGGCTTTCCACCGCCAGACGGTATGAATCCATGCCAAACCCACAAATGACTCCCACACAGGCGCATGAAATCATCGACCTGTGGCGGAACTCTTCCCGCTTGTGCACATTAGAAATATGTACCTCTATGACAGATGTCTTCACCGCCCGGATGGCATCTTGTAAGGCGATGGACGTATGGGTATAAGCACCGGCATTCAGGATGATTCCGTCATAATCGAAGCCCACTTCGTGTATCTTGTTTATCAGTTCCCCTTCCACATTGCTCTGGTAATAGTCCAACTGGATGTCAGCATATCTGCTCCGCAAGTCCTTCAGATAATCCTCGAACGATGTGGCTCCATACACACCCGGTTCGCGCTTGCCCAGCAGATTCAGATTGGGACCATTGATGATTTGTATCTTCATTTTCTTACGCTTTAATTTTGTATTCCATGCAAGTTGCATTATCTTTGCTTGCGCAAAAGTAGATAAAAAAATGGAAAGTAGCAAAAACAATCCGATGATTGACAAGAATACAGGTAAAAACAATCCGATGATGGACAAATACAAGCGTTATCTTCGGCTCGAAAAGGCCGTTTCGCCCAATACGGTGGAGGCTTATGTACGGGATGTGGACACCCTTGGGGCGTATCTTTTGGGCGAAGGTCGAGGCTTCTTGGACGTCCGTCTGGAGGACCTACACCACTTCATCGCTGGGCTACACGACAAACATATCCGTCCGCGCTCCCAAGCCCGTATGCTTTCGGGCATCCGCTCGTTCTATCGGTTCCTGCAACTCGATGGCTACATCGAGGTTGACCCTACAGCTCTGATAGAATCTCCACATTTGGGTCGTCATCTGCCCGATGTCCTTGCTGTAGAGGAGATTGATGCCATCATCGCCTCCGTTGACCTCAGTAAGGCCGAGGGACAGCGCGACCGTGCCCTGTTGGAGATGCTCTACAGTTGCGGTCTGCGCGTAAGCGAACTCTGCAACCTCCGTTTCAACGACCTCTATCTGCCCGAGGGATTCATCCGTGTCGAAGGAAAAGGAGGCAAGCAACGCCTGGTACCCATATCACCCCGCGCTGTGGACGAGCTGAAACTCTATTTTCAGGAGCGCTCTTCCATCACTCCCAAGCGGGGACACGAGGATTATGTGTTCCTCAGTTTCCGTCGTAGCAGCAAACTGTCACGCATCACGGTGTTTCACATCGTCAAGGTGCAGACCGAAGCCGCCGGTATCCGCAAGACAGTCAGTCCTCATACCTTCCGCCACTCCTTTGCCACCCATCTGCTCGCTGGTGGCGCCAGCCTTCGCGCCATCCAAGCCATGCTGGGCCATGCAAGCATCACCACCACTGAGATTTACAGCCACATCGACACCCACCGGATGCGCGAGGAGATTCTGACTTGTCATCCGCGAAACATCAAGTACAAGAAATCCTGAAGAGGGGCTTATATCGTTTTATTCAAGTTTCGCAAGTAGATAAGTAGCAGGAGTGTAGGAGTGTAGACCATAGATACTTTTCAGTATCAAGTGTGACAATAGGGCTATCAGCCTTGAAAACCTCAAAAAAAGTACAATTCTTTTTGTTCTCCGCCCGTCTTGCACTATCTTTGCAGCTGTTTTATCGTATTTAATCATTGACTTATATGCAAACCAATCAAGGAGCGGACTCAAAATCCGCAACTGAACTGAAGAAACTCTTCATCGAAACCTACGGATGCCAGATGAACGTGGCAGACAGTGAAGTGGTGGCTTCCATCATGCAGATGGCCGGCTATGAGGTGTGCGACTCGCTGGACGAGGCCGACGCCGTATTTCTGAACACATGCTCCATACGCGACAATGCGGAGCAGAAAATTCTGAACCGTCTGGAATATTTTCGTGCCCTACGGAAGAAAAAACGCACACTCATCGTGGGCATTCTCGGTTGCATGGCCGAGCGCGTGAAGGAAGACCTCATCAACAACCATCAGGTGGACCTCGTGGCCGGCCCCGACGCTTACCTCTCCCTGCCTGACTTGATGGCACAGGTGGAGGCCGGACAAAAGGCCATGAATGTGGAACTGTCCACCACTGAGACTTATCGCGATGTCATCCCAGCCCGCATCGGAGGAAACCGCGTGTCGGGCTACGTCAGCATCATGCGCGGATGCAACAACTTCTGTCACTACTGCATCGTCCCCTATACTCGGGGACGGGAGCGGAGCCGCGACGTAAAGAGCATTTTGGGCGAAGTGGCCGACTTGGTAGCCAAGGGATACAAGGAGATAACCCTGCTGGGACAGAACGTCAACTCCTACCGCTTCGAGGCGGAGGACGGCACCGTCATCACCTTCCCCCAACTGCTGCGCACCGTGGCACAGGCGGCCAGAGGCGTACGCATACGCTTCACCACTTCGCACCCCAAAGACATGAGCGACGAGACACTGCACGTCATTGCCGAAGAACCGAACGTGTGCCGCCACATCCACCTGCCCGTACAAAGTGGCAGCAGCCGCATCTTAAAACTGATGAACCGCAAATATACCCGCGAATGGTATCTCGACCGGGTGGAGGCCATCCGCCGCATCATCCCCGATTGTGGCCTCAGCACCGACATCTTCAGCGGATTCCATTCCGAGACGGAGGAGGACCACCAGCTCTCCCTCTCGCTCATGCGTGAATGCCAGTACGACTCGGCCTTCATGTTCAAGTACAGCGAACGGCCGGGCACATACGCCTCCAAGCATCTGCCCGACAACATTTCCGAGGAGATAAAAATCCGCCGCCTCAACGAAATCATCGAAGTACAGAACCAACTCTCTGCCGAGGCCAACCGCCGCTGCATCGGAAAGACTTACGAAGTATTGGTCGAGGGATTCTCCAAACGTTCGCGCGAGCAACTAGTTGGACGCACCGAGCAAAACCGCGTAGTGGTGTTCGACCGTGGCACACACCGCATAGGCGACTTTGTCACTGTGCGCATCACTGACTCCTCATCTGCAACACTGAAGGGAGAGGAAATATTGGAATAAGTTAACAAAAGACAAGTTGACAAGGCCATGCGGTACTATCCTCGTCAACTTGTCAACTCGTCAACCCGCCAACTGAAATTATGACTTCAAACACCAAATCTATCCTGCTGGCCAGTGCGGCCGTGCTCAGTTGGTCCACCGTGGCCACAGCGTTCAAGGTGGCACTGTCATACCTCACCCATTTCGAAATGCTGCTGGTGGCCAGCATCACCTCACTGGTCATCTTTGCCGTCGTGCTCAGCGTGCAACGGCGGTGGAGTGCCGTAGCGGCCTTGCCGGGACGCACATGGGGCTACTTTGCCCTGCTGGGCCTGCTCAATCCCGTGGCCTATTACCTGGTGCTCTTCAAATCCTACGACCTGCTTCCGGCACAGGTGGCACAGCCCGTCAACTACTTCTGGCCCATCTTCCTGCTGGTGCTGCTCGCCCTGTTTGCCAAGCAGCGCATACCGGGCAGAAAGTACATAGGCATGTTCATCTCGCTGGGCGGACTGATCCTCATCTCTGCCGGAGGTGGACAAACAGGTACACTGGAGATTCCTCCCTTCGGCCTCTTCCTAGGGCTGATGAGCGCTGTCCTCTGGGCCACCTATTGGATGGTGAACCGCCGCAACAGCCACAAGGCCGACGCCACCGTCAGCTGCTTCATGAGTTTCCTGTTCGGCAGTGCATATCTGCTCATCGGAGCCGTGTTCGTAGGAGTAAATCTGGACACCTTACCAGGTATCCTTTCGGGCATGTATGTGGGAGCTTTCGAGATGGGCATCCCCTTTATCTGTTTCGGACTGGCCATGCGCACGACCAGCAATCCGGCACTCATCAACCAGCTCTGCTACCTCTCGCCCTTCCTCTCACTCTTCTTCGTATCGGCCATCCTGGGCGAACAGATTCTAATCACCACCTACATTGGACTTTCCCTCATCGTAGCAGGCATCGTATTCAATGAGAGTTCCTCCCTATCCCTCTCTAAAAGAAAGTAGGGGTCAGTCCGAAAAGTTGATTGTATATAGAATAACAGAGACGGCATAATTTACAACTAGGTTTTCGGACTAGCCCGAAAGAAAACTGAGAAAGTCCAGTCTATGTTCTAGTCAAAAAAGATTTAGGCACAAATCACGCGGATTAACACGGATTTCAGCATAAAACTGACATAGAAATCCGTGTTAATCCGTGTAATCCGTGCCTAATTCAAGTTTTACAAATAGAAATCTTCTTGAAGGGCTATTTCATCACCTCCTCATACTCCGCATCCTTCAGTATGACGTGTTTCTGGCTATCCAGCAGATAGAGGCAGGGCATGGCCTTGAGGTCGTACAACGCCCGCTCCTTCACCTCGCCACGGTCTGTTCCCACCAGCCATGTGGAGGGCATGTCAGACAAGGCACGGCGCCACACTTCATCGTCTCCTTCAGTATAGACGGCCAACACGGTCACTTTCCCCATTCGGACAGCTTCAGTCAAACGCGTGTCGGCCTTCATGCGCTCCAGCAGTGCGTGACACTCGTCGCACTCGGGGTCGTAGAAGAGCAGCACCAGACGGTCGCCCTTGACAGCAGTCTGTGCCAGCGTCATCCGTTTCCCCTCCTTATTATAATAAGTGAAGTCCGTAGCCACCTCACCCGGACGGTTCCGTTCGATAAGGCGTAGCAGGTAGCGGGCACGTTGTCGTTCGGCCGAAGGCGATGCTCCGCAGACCTCCACAGCCTGCAGATAGCGTGCATAGAGGGGTTCGTTGTACATCGGCGAGTTAGGATTGTAAAGGTAGTCCTTCAGTAGCTTGCCCATCACCTCGCGTCCGTCGGCATGAGGCATCATCCTCTCTGTGAGAGCTGCCAGTGCAGCATCAGCCAGTGTCTGGTCTGTCTGTCCGTCGGCCAATAGGGCGATGAAGTTCACCAGGCCCTGCTCCGTCACATCGCGATTGTCCAATAACGGACGGTTGGCAAAGTCGAAAGCTGTCCAGTAGTTACGCAGCAGGTAGTCCTTGCGCGCTTCGGGCGTGCGCAGTGCGGCCGGTATCTGTGGGAAGGGGAATTGCTGTTCCACGCTCTCTGTGGAAGTCTGCACGGTTCTCTCTTCTTCCGCTTCGTGAGTTGCAGGATTCCCGTTGGCAGCCTGCCCCTGGCAACCCATAAGGGCGATTGACAGCAGGGTTATTGTCAGTTTTTTCATCTGTTTACTCTTTTTTTGTTGACTTTGTTACGTGATGCAAAGATACTACAGTTCTGCCATTTGGCAAAATCCCCAAGAAGGGAATCCTCTTAACCAAGAAGAATTTAACGTATTCAAGTTTCGCAAACTCAACTTTCTGGAGTTCAGGAGTTCAGGAGTTTCAGGAGTTCAGACAATGGTTTTGAACACCATATAAAGCATAGTCGAAGCTATCGTTTGAACTCCTGCAACTCTTTTACTTGCGAAAGTTGACAATCTGCACAACATCAGTAAGACTGCAAATAAAGTCCTCCTTCACGTTTTTTCTACCTATTATGCAGCTAATACTCCTATTATAATTATCTTTGCAACGACAAAGGGGAAAATCAACCATTTCCCTGTTACAAATCGTATGATTCATCGTTTAGCTCTATAGAACAGATTACTCCACAAACAAAAGAGACAGACCTATGAACAGAAAGAGCATCATACTCTCCGCATGGCTACTGACAAGTGCCGCCCATGCCTTTGCCCAACAGGAGGTGCCGCAGGAATCCACCTTCTTGAACCCTGAGCGGGTGACCATCAAGGACGGCCGCGATTCGATGAACATCACCATCAAGGGACGTCAGGGAGAAACCGACTTCACATTCTCCCGCACCGTGATGTACCCATCGGACGAAGTGACGGTGACGCGCGAACGCCGTACCCATCCCAATTTCCCCATCCCCTTCGGCATCAACTCGATAAAGGACAAAGAAGAGCCATTCGAGATGAAGGGGACACGCACCTTCGTCGTCAACGGATTCGAGTGTGTAGTCCACAGATCTTCAGATGACGATATCAACATCTCCCGGAAACTGACTTCATACCTTGCCAACAAGGCAGATTCAGTACTTCATATTCCTGCATTCATCGAATATGAAGGGAAAAGGTACAACGTAAGCGGCATCAGCAAGAAAGGGTTTGCCGGCAACACCGACATCAAACACCTGATTATCGATGAAGGAGTGTGGGATATTGGTGACGAGGCATTCATCTGCTGTACCAACTTGCAATCCGTACGGATTCCTGCAACTGCCGAATACATCGGACTGAATGCATTCGGCAGTTGCCCCAACCTGAAAAGCATCACCGTGGATCCGGCCAATAAAGAATTTGACTCACGGGACAATTGCAACGCCATCATCGAAACGAAGAGCAACACACTCGCTGTAGGATGTAGCGGATCTTCCATTCCCTCCAGTGTCACGACCATCAGACAAGGAGCCTTTGCCAATTGTCTGAATATGGAAAGTATCACGATACCAGAAGGGGTCAAACAAATTGAGGACGAAGCTTTTGCAGGATGTTACAATCTGAAGTCCATCTCCCTGCCCCAATCGCTCGAATATCTTGGAATGTATGTGTTTTGGAATTGTACCTCCTTGCCATCAATCGTCATACCTAAAAATGTCAAAGAGATTAAACATGGCGGTCTTTTCCAAGGGTGCAACCAACTGAAATCATTGACGGTAGAAGAGGGGAATGGCCGATACGATTCGCGGTCAGCATGCAATGCCATCGTCGAAACGGCAACCAATACCTTGGTAACGGCCTGTGCCGGAACCCGTATCGTAGAAGGCATAGGGGCTATTGGCGAAGAGGCATTTACGGGTATGCCCATACATAGCCTGCATCTGCCTAAGACGGTATCCAAAATCGAAAACTACGCCTTCTACAATTGCGAAGAACTGGTGTCAATCACGGTAGATGAGGAGAACCCCGTTTACTCATCCCCTGCCGGCAGTAATGCCCTCCTCACCAAAGACGGCAAGACATTGGTGTTGGGATGTGCCGGGACTGTCTTTCCCGAAGGTATTACCCATATTGGGGAAGGAGCATTCTGGGGAAACAGAGTCCCTATGGGCGCTCTATCCCTGCCCGAGGGAATCAAAGTCATCGGCGAACGTGCTTTCTCCCATTGCCCGAATTTATGGATGCTTACCATTCCATCCTCCGTTGACTCCATCGGAGAATATGCCTTTAGTTATTGCCCAAAACTGAACATTGCCTGCCTGAAGGGTGGAGGCAAAATGTTGGCATACGGAATTTTCTACCGATGCGAAAAGTTGGTCGCCATAGAGTTGCCACAAGGCATGGAAAGCATTAGTAATATTGCATTCTCCCATTGTACGAATCTCTACAGCATAGGCCTGCCATCTTCCCTTCAAGAAGTCGGGCACACCGCCTTCGAAGATTGCCCTTGCGAAAAGGAGGTCCTGCAACTGGTGCAGAAAAACAAAGAGTAAGACCGCTAACACTTCTCTCCATCACCATACATGAGCGAAGGACATCAAGAGGGTGTATCAAAATGAAGCCTTTTGTTTTTTAGGCACACCCTCCAGGGTATAGAGTATCCGTGATGCAATAAAGCAACCTTTGTATATATTCTTCCATACAATCTGTAAACAATTCTAAAAACATATACTAAAATACTCACACCTTATCGGGAATAGTTTTGCAGGACAGCATAGCATCAGTAACCTCTTATCCAACTGACGTTCAATGACATAACAGGGTTATTCTAAAAATCGTTTATTTTCGTCCAAACAAAATCTTCGCCCCAAATACCGCATTCTCAGAGCCTCTGTTTTGCATAAATATACAGCGATTGTATATTTATACATTTTGCAGGTAATAAATCTTGAGAAAACAGGCTTCATTCCGACACTTTAGCGGCTAACCACTCGAGAGGTTAGCGGCTAACCTCTCGAGAGGACACGGGCTAATCGCAAAACACCTTAGCTGCTGACCACTTGAGAGGTCAGCAGCTAACCACTTTTCAAAACACCCCGTAAGCACTCTTACTTTTTGCATGAATATACAGAATTGTTGTATTCCGGAGGCTGTTAGGATTCACGAAACGGAAAATTCTGGAGATGCAGTATTTTTGACTGCGTGATGTTGCGTTTTTTAATTCCTGTCTCTAAAAGATATTTTAGGACACAGAGGCACAGCGTTTTTATTTTAGGCACGGATGACACGGATTAACACGGATTTATATTTCATTTTATACCCGAATGGTTATAATTTATCCGTGTATCCGTGTCATCCGCGCCTAAAATTGAGTTTTTTTATCACTGAACAGTTACCCCCTACCCCCCCCTCTCCGTTAAATAAACTTATAATGAAGGGCGATAGTGGGAGAGTTTGTCATTTCTTCCCTATCTTTGCGCGGTTTATATGTACGCGTAGAGCAGAAAATATAGAAAAACAATAAATAAAAACATTTTTGATTCCAATGAAACAGTACAAGACCGTAAACAATGTGATGGGTTGGGTGACATTCGCCATTGCCGCCATTGTTTACTGCATGACCATCGAGCCGACAGCCAGTTTCTGGGACTGTCCCGAGTTTATCACCACCGGCTACAAGCTGGAAGTGGGTCACCCGCCCGGCGCACCCTTCTTCATGCTGACGGCCAATGTCTTCTCACAGTTTGTCAGCGACCCCAGTCAGGTGGCCTACATGGTGAACATGATGAACGCCCTGCTGAGTGCAGGCTGTATCCTGTTCCTTTTCTGGAGCATCACACACCTGACCAAGAAACTTGTCTGCCCGGAAGGGACGGAGATGACTACCGGCCGGATGGTGACCATCATCGGTTCGGGTCTGGTGGGAGCTTTGGCCTATACGTTCAGCGATACCTTCTGGTACAGTGCCGTGGAGGGCGAGGTGTATGCCTACTCGTCACTGTTCACCGCCGTGGTATTCTGGCTCATCCTCAAGTGGGAGGACAATGCCGACAAGCCACATAGCGACCGTTGGCTGGTGCTGATAGCCTATCTGACAGGTCTGTCGGTGGGTGTGCACCTGCTGAACCTGCTCTGTATCCCGGCCATTGTGCTGACCTACTACTACAAGCGTAATCCGAAGGCCAACCTGAAAGGCTCGCTGTGGGCCTTGGTAGTGTCGGCCATCCTGGTAGCAATCGTGCTTTACGGCATTGTGCCAGGCATCGTGAAGATGGGCGGATGGTTCGAACTGCTGTTTGTGAACACACTGGGCATGTCGTTCAACACGGGCCTCATCATCTACATCATCCTGCTGGCCGCAGCACTCATCTGGGGCATGGTGGAGACGGTGCGCAACCAGAACCGCACACGCATGAACATTGCCTTCCTGCTGTCCGTAGCTCTGCTGGGCATCCCCTTCTACGGACATGGTTTCATGAGCATCCTCATCGGTGTGGCCGTGCTGGCCGTGTTGGCATTCGTGCTGAAACTGAAGAAGGACGGAGAGTTCCGCGTGTCGGTACGTACACTGAACACCGCACTCCTCTGCCTGACAATGATTGTGGTGGGATACTCTTCGTACGCTGTCATCGTCATCCGCTCCATGGCCAACACACCGATGGACCAGAACTCTCCGGAGGACATCTTCACACTGGGTTCTTACCTCGGACGCGAACAGTATGGCGAACGCCCGCTCTTCTACGGACAGGCCTACTCGTCTGAGATGGACTGGGAACCTGCCGGCAACAACCACTGTGTGGTGAAGAAGGAGGACGGTGCCCCCGTCTATCAGCGCAAGGAGAAGAAGAGCGCCGACGAGCCGGACCGCTACGAACTGGTGCGCTACAAACCCATCTACAAGTATGCACAGAACATGCTGTTCCCCCGCATGTACAGTGCCGACCATGCCAACTATCAGGGACGCGGCATCAATCTCTACGAACAGTGGCTGGGCGGCATCGAAGGACACATGGTGCCCTACAGCAAATGCGGCGACCCCATGATGGTGAAGATGCCTACCCAATGGGAGAACCTGAAGTTCTTCTTCTCGTACCAGCTCAACTTCATGTACTGGCGCTACTTTATGTGGAACTTCGCCGGCCGTCAGAACGACATCCAAGGCAATGGCGAGACTGAACATGGCAACTGGATTACGGGTATCTCCTTCATCGACAATCTCCTGCTGGGATGCAACCTGGACAAGCTGCCCAGCGACCTGAAGAACAACAAGGGACACAACGTCTTCTACTGCCTGCCCCTGCTGCTGGGCCTCATCGGCCTCTTCTGGCAAGCCTATCGTGGCGAACAGGGCATCAAGCAGTTCTGGGTGGTGTTCTTCCTCTTCTTCATGACAGGTATCGCCATCGTGCTCTACCTGAACCAGACTCCGGCCCAACCGCGTGAGCGCGACTATGCCTATGCCGGCTCGTTCTATGCCTTTGCCATCTGGATTGGTATGGGTGTGGCCGGACTGGTGGAACTGCTGCGCAAGAAGATGAGCGAAACACCGGCCGCCATCCTCGTCTCACTCCTCTGCTTGGGTGTGCCCCTCCAGATGGTAAGCCAGACATGGGACGACCACGACCGTAGCGAACGCTATACCTGCCGCGACTTCGGACAGAACTACCTGAACTCGCTCTCCGAAGGCACCAACCCCGTCATCTTTACCAATGGTGACAACGACACCTTCCCCTTGTGGTACAACCAGGAGACCGAGGGCGTGCGCACCGATGTGCGTGTGTGCAACCTCAGCTACCTGCAGACCGACTGGTACATCGACCAGATGCGCCGTCCGGCCTACGACTCCCCGTCGTTGCCCATCGACTGGAAACGCTATGACTATGTGGAGGGAGTGAACGACATCGTTTACATACGTCCCCAGCAGAAAGCCAGTGTGCGTGCCCTCTACAAGACCAACCCCGAACAGGCCAAGCGTGCCTTGGGCGAGAATCCTTTTGAAGTGCGCAACGTACTGAAGAACTGGGTGTGCTCTCCCAATCCCAAAATGCGTGTGATTCCCACCGACACGTTGGAGATTACAGTCGATAAGGAGGCTGTGCTCCGTTCCGACATGATGATACCTGACACGGCTGCCATCCCCGACAAGATGTACATCTCGCTGAAGGGACGCGACTATCTGACAAAGGCCGACCTGATGATGCTGGAACTCTTGGCCAACACCAACTGGGAACGCCCCGTCTATATCGCCACCAGCGTAGGCCACCAGAACCAACTCGGCTTGGGAGGCCACTTCATCCAGGAAGGTCTGGCACACCGCTTCACCCCCTTCAACTGGCAGAAGTTGGGACGTGTGCCCAAGAGCGAGACTGGCATCCCCGAGTTTGCCATCGACTCAGAGAAGATGTATGACAACTTGATGAACAAGTTCAAGTTCGGCGGCATCGACAATCCCGACATCTATTTGGACGAGACCGTGATGCGCATGTGCTATGCCCACCGCCGCCTCTTCTCGCAGCTGGCCAAACAACTGCTGCGCGAAGGCAAGAAGGAGAAGGCACTGGCTGTGCTCGACCGTGCACAGGAGGTTGTACCCGGCACCACCGTGCCCTACGATGCCTATGCAGCAGGCTCTATGGACATGGCCAAGAGCTATGTGCAGCTAGGCCACCCCGAAAAGGCACAACCCATCCTGACTGCCATGGGCGACCGCGCCGGCGAGTACCTCGACTGGTACCTGAGTGGCACAGACAAACAGCTCCGTGGCAATGTCAACAGCTGCTATTACGAACTGAACATCTTGAACACCGTGGCTTCACTGCTGGACGACAAGGAACTGTCCAACAAGTACAAAGCTATGCTGGACGACAAGTTCACCCTCATGCGTATGCGCGTGGGAAGATAAAAGAGGCCCCTCCAACTCCCCTAAAGGGGGAGAGAACGTTACATAATAAGCCCTAAACCTCCCCCCTCTGGGGGGATTGAGGGGGGGCTTCTCACTTAAAGATTATGTTTATAGAACAAGTACCCAAACTCTTCCGTATGCTTTATCCACATGCTGAGAGGCGCGGAAATACCAAAGAGAAGGTCGTCTATCTGACGTTCGATGACGGTCCCATCCCCGGTGTCACTCCCTGGGTATTGGACTTGTTGGACAAGTACGGCATCAAGGCTACCTTTTTCCTTGTAGGCGACAATGTACGCAAGCATCCCGAGGAGTTCCGCATGATATTGGAACGCGGTCATCGCGTGGGCAACCATACGTACAACCACATCAAAGGGCCCAGCTACAAGGCTTCGTCCTACATTGCCAATGTGGAAAAGGCCAACGAACTGATTCAAAGTGACCTGTTCCGTCCGCCCCACGGATGGATGGGCTATTACCAATACCACACCTTGCGCCGCCGCTACCGCATCATCATGTGGGACCTCGTCACACGCGACTACAGCAAACGCCTCAATGGCAAGCAGGTGTTTGCCAAGCTGCGCCACTATGTGCGCAACGGCTCCATTATCACCTTCCACGATTCCCTGAAGTCCGAACAAAACCTCAAGTATGCCCTTCCCCGCAGCATCGAATGGCTGTTTCAGCAAGGATACCGGTTTGAATTACTGTAATGAGGGTGTGTCAAAATGACAAGAGACCGTCTGGAAATAACAATAAAAGAGCGCATTTGTATATTTGACACACCCTCCTACAGCACACGTTCACAGATCCTTCCTTCGTCAGGATGACAGAGACGGGATGAACCTTGAACTTTAAACCTTGAACCTAGGCTGTCCAATTTGATGGACCTTGCTTTTCATGAGTTTGATATAAGGAGTGGAGTATCTACAACTCCTCCCCTAAGTTAGGGGAGGTGGCCTTAGGCCGGAGGAGTGTGTGAAAAATGAGGATCTTACGGACACACGCCCTCCCCCTACGGGGACTCCCTCTAACTTAGAGGGAGAGTTGTAGTTACTACTGAGCCTCATAGACCTACACGCTAATTTAAGTACATCAAATTAGACACCCGACCTTGAACTTTAAACTTTAAACCTTGAACCTTAAACTTTAAACTTAAGAAAAACCATGCCCCTCTCCACCTCCCTCCTGAAATCCTCCGCCTCCCGTCTGGGCTTTGCCGCCTGTGGTGTAGCTCCTGCCGCCCCTGTTGATGAAGCAGTGGCCGAACGGTTCCGTCATTGGATAGCGGAAGGGAACCATGCTGAGATGGGGTATCTGGCCAACAACGTAGAGAAACGGCTCGACCCTACCCTACTCATGGAAGGGACACAAAGCATCGTGTCCGTTGCCTTGAACTACTTCCCTGCCCAACAACTGGATGCAGCGAAGCAATATGAATTCGCCTGGTATGCATACGGACAGGATTATCACGACGTGATGAAGGCCCGCCTCACCACCTTGGCCGAAACACTGGTGGCCGATAAGGAAGGCGAGGTGCACTATCGTGTGTTTTGCGACACAGCCCCCATTCTCGAACGTTACTGGGCCTGGCGGTGTGGTCTCGGTTGGATAGGAAAGAACACCCAACTCATCATCCCTCATGCCGGTTCGGCTTTCTTCTTGGGCGAAATCATCCTCGACCGTCCTTTCACTTCTTACGATGAACCATTACCCAATCGTTGCGGCATCTGCACCCGTTGCCTCGATGCCTGTCCCACAGGTGCTTTGGCCGGAGCTCATACATTGAATGCCGCCCGTTGCCTCTCCTACCTCACCATCGAATACCGCGGCGAAGCTCTGCCTGCCGAAGCATCCCGTGTCATGGGAAACTGCATCTATGGTTGCGACCGTTGCCAGCAGGCCTGTCCGTGGATGCGCTTTGCCCGTCCCACCGAAGTGGCCGAGTTTCATCCCAAGCCCGAGTTCCTCCGTTTGGATCATGCCGCCCTGCAATGCCTCTCCATCGAGAAGTATCGCCACATCTTCCGAGGCTCAGCCATCAAACGAGCCAAATATGACGGCCTGATGCGCAATGTGAAAGCAGCAGGGAACTTTGAAAAGAAGATTCGCTAAACAGCAGCAAATTGGTATTCTTCACTGCTAGGAAGAAAAAAAGTAACCCGTACATTTCCTATATCCACCAAAAAGCCCTACCTTTGCACCGCAAAACAGATGCTGCCTTTGTAGTTCAATGGATAGAACGGCCCTCTCCTAAAGGGCAGATTCGAGTTCGATTCTCGACGGAGGTACACCAAATTTGAATAATACCTTGATATTTAATACTTTATCTTATCAAAACAACCCCATTTGCACAACATTTGCACAACATCTTTGCTATATAGCATAAAAAAGGGCAAAACTCATCGCTCTGCCCTCTCTTCTTGTTCACTTATTGCCATTTTCACCCCTTTGGGGGATTCTCTCGCTCAATTCCTTCAATTTTTTGGCCTGATTCTCATTTTCTACTATAAAAGTAATGCCCGTGTTCATGCTTCCCGTGTGTTCAAGGTTCTGTTTATGCTTCCACCTGTCGGGGGCAAGGTTTGTCAGCAGGAAAATGCCCGCGGTCACATTGGGCTGCACCCTTTTGACCGTTACCGTCCTTTTCTTCAATACCTCCTTTCCTTCCTTGGTCACATATTCTTCTGCCCGTTCTTCATACTCATAGCCACAGGCCGATTTATACAGGCTCTTCACTATCTCACGTTCCAAAGCCTCCAAAAATACCCCCTGTGCCCTTTTTATAGCTTCAGAAAATTCAGATTTT
>JAFXDL010000123.1 GCA_017516265.1 Bacteroidaceae bacterium | reverse complement strand
TGACAAGGCTATCCGTACCCATGGTGATGCCTCATTCTCTCAGGGTGGCTCTTTCTATGACGTGCTCTATGGCATGAAGACGTTCGGTCTGGTGCCCGAGGCAGAGATGCGTCCGGGTGTGATGTATGGTGATACACTTTCTAACCACACCGAACTTTCGGCTGTGACTGATGCTTACGTGGCCGCTATTGCCAAAGGTAACCACCGCAAACTGCAGATGTCGCCCGATGGTACTCCCCTGTGGCGCAAAGGATTGGAGGGTATCTATGATGCTTATCTGGGCAAGCGTCCCGAGAAGTTTACCTATAACGGCAAGGAATACACTCCGCAGAGTTTCTATGAGACATTGGGACTGAATGCCGACGACTATGTGTCGCTGACATCGTACACGCATCATCCCTTCTATGAGAAGTTTGTGCTGGAGATTCAGGACAACTGGCGCTGGGCACAGTCGTACAACTTGCCTATTGATGAGCTGATGCAGGTGTTTGACAATGCTATTGACAAGGGTTACACCATTGCTTGGGGCTCGGATGTGAGCGAAGACGGATTTACCCGCAACGGATTGGCAGTGATGCCCGATATGGAGAAGGGACAGGAATTGGGCGGATCGGACATGGCACGCTGGTTGAAGATGACTGCTGCTGAGAAGAAGGCTGAGGCAACCACACGTCCCATGCCGCAGAAATGGTGTACGCAGGAAGAACGTCAGCTGGGCTATGACAACTGGGAAACTACGGACGACCACGGTATGCTCATCTACGGTAAGGCCAAAGACCAGCAGGGTACGGAGTACTACCTGGTGAAGAACTCATGGGGCGATGCCGGCAAGTACAAGGGTATCTGGTATGCATCGAAGGCTTTTGTCCGTTACAAGACCATGAACATCGTGGTACACAAGGATGCACTGCCCAAAGATATCAAGAAGAAATTGGGTCTGAAGTAATCGGATAGCCCTCTCTCTCTTACAGGACACGAGGGCGTGTCGCAATGACGCCATTTGTGTTTTTAGGCACGGATTGCGCGGATTACACGGATATTGAATTATAAATCCGTGTTAATCCGTGGAGTCCGTGCCTAAATTTGTTTTTGATATATTCCCGTTTTCTTTTGTTAAAAAGTTCTGCCAATCCCGTTTGGCAGTACACTACAAGCACCGTGGCAACACACTACAAACACCGTGGCAGTGAGCCGAACTTACTCTTCATACATTTAAAAAGTCTAAATATAATGTGGAAAAAGTTTTTGTTTCACATCTTTTTTGTATCTTTACCCGTTCAAATGCGGCCAGATGTGCCGCTTTCGCTATATAGCAGCTTGTGCTGTACCCTTTTGGTCAGACGTAATGTGCTGACATTGAGACCTGAAAAAGAAATAAAAACATATATAAATGAATAACAAATGGATTTACCAATCACCCACCAATGGAGACATCGAGGCGGCTAAGGAGTTATCCAAGCAATTGGGCATAAGTCCGGTGCTATGCCGGTTGCTCAGGGAACGTGGCATTCATACGGCCGAGGAGGCAAAACGTTTCTTCCGTCCCCACTTGAGTGAATTGCACGACCCTTTCCTGATGAAGGATATGGACAAGGCTGTAGCCCGATTGAATGAGGCTATGGGACGTAAAGAGCGCATTCTGGTGTGGGGCGACTATGATGTGGATGGTACGACAGCCGTAGCGCTGGTGTACAAGTTCCTGCAACAGTTCTATTCCAACATGGATTACTACATCCCCGACCGTTACAACGAAGGGTATGGTGTGACATACAAGGGGGTAGATTATGCCGTGGAGACCGGTGTGAAGCTGGTGATTGTATTGGATTGTGGCATCAAGGCTATCGATGAGATTGCCTATGCTAAGGAGAAAGGTATTGACTTCATCATCTGTGACCACCATGTGCCCGATGATGAATTGCCTGATGCAGTGGCTATCCTGAATGCCAAGCGGTTGGATGCCACTTACCCCTATCCCCACTTGTCGGGATGTGGAGTAGGATTCAAGTTTATGCAGGCCTTTGCCAAGGACAATGGCATCGAGTTCAGCCAACTGACCCCCTTGCTCGACCTCGTGGCGGTGAGTGTGGCCAGCGACATTGTGCCCATTATGGGAGAGAACCGTGTGCTTACGTATCACGGCCTGCGCCAGATAAACTCCAACCCCAGTGTGGGGCTGAAGGCCATCATCGATGTGTGCGGGCTCAGCGACAAGGAGATTACCATGGGCGACATCATCTTCAAGATTGGTCCCCGAATCAATGCCAGCGGACGTATCCAGAATGGTAAGGAGGCGGTGGACCTGCTGACCGAGCGTGACTTCAAGGCTGCCATTGAGAAGAGCAATCAGATCAATCAGTACAACGAAACCCGCAAGGACCTGGACAAGGCCATGACGGAAGAGGCCAACAAGATTGTGGAGAGCCTGGAAGGACTGAGTGACCGTCGGAGCATTGTCATCTTCAACGAACAGTGGCACAAGGGAGTGATAGGTATCGTGGCCAGCCGTCTGACAGAGATTTATTACCGTCCGGCAGTGGTGCTCACCCGCACTGATGATATGGCTACGGGTTCGGCACGTTCCGTA
>JAFXDL010000122.1 GCA_017516265.1 Bacteroidaceae bacterium | reverse complement strand
CTTGGGAGGGGCAAGGGGAGGGGCCTCCTCCTCTTGTTATTGCTGTTTGCCCTTACCACTATGGCACAAGAAAAGAAACCTTTTACCCTGCACGACCTCATTCCTGGAGGCGAAACCTATCGTCAGTGTACTCCCCAAAATGCGTGGTACACGTGGTGGGGTGACCAGTGTGTGGAACTGGATGTGGACACATTGACAGTACTGAAACCTGAGAGTAAGAAACCGGCTACTGTGTTGATGGAACTAGATCAGGTGAACCGTTGGTTGGAGGCTGCCGGCAAGCAACCGGTATATTCGTTGCAGAGTGTGTCGTTCCCTTATGCCGACAAACCGCAGGTGTTGTTCCATACTAGTCGTGAATATCTGTTGCTCGATTGGCAGACGGGTAGTGTGGTGTGGAGCTTGCCCATAGCAGTGAAGGCGGCCAATATGGATTGGCACAAGTCGTCGCGCAACCTTGCTTATACGGTCGATAACAACTTGTGGGTGATGGCGGCCGATGGAAAGGCTGTGCAGGTGACCGATGAACCGGCAGGCATCAAGTGCGGACAGGTGGTACACCGCAATGAGTTCGGTATCGAGAAGGGAACCTTTTGGAGTCCTGATGGTCAGCGTCTGGCCTTCTACCGCATGGATGAGACCATGGTGAGCGACTATCCGCAAGTAGATACCGAAGCCCGCACGGCTGAATATGTGCCCGACAAGTATCCCATGGCCGGTACGGCCAGCCACAAGGTGACGGTGGGAGTCTATGACATCGCTACAGGAAAGACTATCTACCTGCAAGCCGGTGACCCCACTGACCGCTATTTCTCCAACATTGCCTGGAGCCCTTGTGGCAAGTATGTCTATATGATGGAGCATCCGCGCGAACAGAACCGTGCCGAACTGGTGCGCTACCATGCCTTGACGGGTGAGAAGGATGCTGTGCTCATCACCGAAACACACGAAAAATATGTAGAACCGCAGCACCCCATCACCTTCCTTCCTTGGGATGATACAAAGTTCATCTACCACAGTCAGAAGGACGGTTTCAATCATTTGTATTTATACGATGTGGAGGGAAAGGAACTGGCTCAGTTGACAAAGGGTGAATGGTTGGTACAAGAGGTTGTCGGCTTCCACGAAAAGCGCAAGGAGGTCATCATTGTCAGCACCGAAGTGAGTCCATTGCAGAGTAACCTCTATGCTGTGAGTGTGAAGAGCGGCAAGCGTCGTCCCATAGGCAATAGCGAAGGAGTGCACACGGTGCAGCTCTCCGCTTCGGCCGACTGGATGATTGACCGTTATTCGGCTCCTACGACTCCGCGTCGCATCGAACTGGTGAGTGTGAAGGATGGTAAGAGCCGCAATGTACTGTTGGACGCTCCCAATCCGTGGGCGGGATTCAATGTGCCCGAGATGACTGTGGGCACGCTTAAGGCTGCTGATGGAGTGACCGACCTCTACTACCGCTTGGTAAAACCTGTCAATTTCGATCCTGCGAAGAAATATCCCGCTGTCATCTATGTCTATGGTGGGCCTCATGCACAGATGATTCAGAACTCGTGGAATTGCTCTGTGCGCGGATGGGACATCTATATGGCCCAGCAGGGTTACGTGGTGTTTACCGTGGATAATCGTGGAAGCAGCAACCGTGGCTTGGCGTTCGAGAATTGCACCTTCCGCCAACTGGGTGTGGAGGAGATGAAGGACCAGCTCCGTGGTGTGGAGTTCCTCAAGAGTCTGCCTTATGTGGATGCTGACCGTCTGGGTGTGCATGGCTGGAGCTATGGCGGATTCATGACTACCAACCTGATGCTGACCTATCCCGATGTGTTCAAGGTGGGTGTGGCCGGTGGCCCTGTGACCGACTGGAAGTACTACGAAGTGATGTATGGTGAGCGCTATATGGACACACCACAAACCAATCCCGAGGGCTACAAGAACAGCAGCCTTTTGGAGAAAGCTGGCAACTTGAAAGGCCGCTTACTCGTCATCCACGGTGGTAACGACCCCGTTTGTGTGCCTCAGATGACCTATTCTTTCTTGAAGGCTTGCATCGACAAGGGTACACATCCCGACTTGTTCATCTACCCTGGCCACGGGCATAATATGGTTGGCCGCGACCGTGTACACCTCCACGAGCACATCACCCGCTATTTCGAGGACTTTTTGAAGTAGAAATCCTCCTGTTCAGTCGGAAAACATAGTTTTATACTGAGAGTTCGGTTGGAAAAGTGTATATTTGCAGCAGAAATCATCGAGGCTGTCTGTTTGAAGAATCCTTGATGAGGCTGCCTTTTGTGAATAAATTTAGAAGATAGATATATGAAACTGTTATTGTTGGGCAGTGGCGGACGTGAACACGCCTTGGCTTGGAAGATAGCCCAAAGCCCGAAGATTGAGAAACTGTATGTGGCTCCGGGTAATGCCGGCACAAGTAATGTGGCCGAGAATGTGGCCATCAAAGGTGATGATTTCGACGGTATCCGTCAGTTTGTGTTGGAAAAAGGTATCGACATGGTGGTCGTTGGTCCCGAAGATCCGTTGGTAAAGGGCATTTATGACTACTTCCAACAGGACGAGGCGCTGAAGGCTATCCCTGTTATTGGCCCCTCTAAAGCCGGTGCTGTGCTCGAAGGCAGCAAGGAGTTTGCCAAGGGATTCATGCAACGTCACGGTATCCCCACGGCCGGCTATCGTAGCTTTACAGGTGAGCAGTTGGAAGAAGGACTTGCCTATCTGGAGACTTTGCAGGCACCTTACGTGTTGAAGGCCGACGGACTTTGTGCCGGTAAGGGTGTGCTCATTCTGAACACTTTGGATGAGGCCAAGAAGGAGTTGAAGGAGATGTTGGGCGGTATGTTCGGCAACGCTTCTTCTACAGTGGTTATTGAAGAGTTCCTCAGCGGTATCGAGTGCTCGGTGTTTGTGCTTACCGATGGAAAGAACTACAAGATTCTGCCCGAAGCCAAGGACTACAAGCGCATTGGCGAGGGCGACACAGGACTGAACACCGGTGGTATGGGTTCGGTTACTCCCGTGCCGTTTGCCACCAAGGAGTGGATGCAGAAGGTGGAAGACCGCATCATCCGTCCCACGGTAGAGGGCTTGGCCGCCGAGGGTATCGTCTATAAGGGATTCATCTTCTTCGGCCTTATCAATGTGAAGGGCGAACCGATGGTGATTGAATACAACGTGCGTATGGGTGACCCTGAGACTGAGAGTGTGATGCTGCGTATCAAGAGCGACTTGGTTGAACTGTTTGAAGGTGTGGCCGAGGGCAACTTGAACGAGAAAACTTTGGAGTTTGACCCCCGCTCAGCGGTATGTGTCATGCTCGTTTCTGGCGGTTATCCAGAGGCTTATGACAAGGGCTATGCAATCACAGGTATTGATGAGGTGAATCCCGAAAGCATCGTCTTCCATGCCGGTACGGCCATGAAGGAGGGCGAGGTAGTGACTGCCGGTGGGCGTGTGATTGCCGTCAGCTCTTACGGTGCCGACAAGGCCGAAGCTCTGAAACTTTCGTTCGAAGGAGCCAAGAAGATTCAGTTCGAGAAGAAATATTTCCGTTCGGACATTGGAGCGGATCTGTAAATTCATGTACAATTTACCATTTATAAAGTACCATTTGGAAGTGCGTACAATATTTGGTAAATTGTACCTTGTAAATGCATAAATTGTACCTCTGTAAATGTCCCGTACCCTTCAGCAACGTATCATTAAGTCCAAGGCTACTTTTCCCGTGACGGTAATCATCAGCCTGTTGTTATGGCTGACAGGAGTGCTATGGCCGTTGGAGGGTGACACCGTTCTCGCAGGTTGGTGGGGCATGGCGAGTTGCCCAGTCTGGTTGGTCGAGGGGGGCAGTCTGATGCTTTGCCTGTTGGCGATATTTCTGTTAGTGCAGTTGAACAATGCCTTTCTGTTGGTGGGGCATCGCTCCACGCTTCATACTTCATTTTTCCTGCTTTTGTGGAGTAGTATGCCGGCGTTCAGCCATTCGTTAGGTGGAAATCTGTTTTTTGTCTCTTTGGCAGCTTGTATTTTCCTGTTGTTTCATGCTTATCAGGGAGGTATGCCTGTGGGGGAGATTTTCTTCCTGTTTTCATTCTTGGGGATGGGCAGTCTGGTGGAGATGCCTGTATTGTGTCTCATCCCATTGCTTTATGCAGGGCTTTATGCTTTTCGAGTTTTGAATACGCGTACCTTTTGTGCTGGTTTGCTAGGTCTTCTGCTCCCTTATTGGATACTCTTTACCTATGCATTTTGTGCCGATGAGATGGCTCTTTTTGGCGCATGGTGGCAGGCTTTGGGACAATTGCTGGTGTGGGATTATGCAGGAGTTCCCCTATCAGGTTGGCTATTGGTTGGCTATCTGATATTGTTGTTTCTGTACTGTGTCAACTATGTTGCAATCAATGGACGTCGGTATAAGATTCGCACTCGTCTGTTTCTGTTATTTTTGGCTTGGTGGACTTTTGGGGGGCTTTTGTTGTGTATGTTGTTACCTTTGGCCTGGGATACGTTAGTGGCGATTCCTTTGCTGGGTGTCAGCCTGTTGGCTGGTCATACGTTTGCGAACAGCTCTACGCGGATGAGCAATCTTGTCTTCCTGTCAATGTCTGTATGCTTGATGTTGATGTCAGCTTATAATTGTGTATGGACGCTTTAGTAGAGATTCTGTTGGAGTATGGTTACGCAGGTATGTTCGTGGCCGCTTTTCTGTCAGGCTCAGTAGTGCCGTTCAGCTCCGAATTGGTTATGTTTGGCTTGCTTCAGGTGGGGTTGGCTGTCTGGCCGCTGTTGTTACTGGGTACGTTGGGAAATACGTTGGGCAGTATGACCTGCTATTGGGTAGGTCTGTTGGGAAATATGCGTTGGGTGGAGCGTCTTTTCCGTGTCAAACCCGAACAGTTGGCCCGTGCCGAGCGTTATGTGCGTGGACGTGGTGCCTGGATGGCGTTCTTCTGTTTCCTGCCAGCTTTGGGCGAGGCATTTGCCATCGTGTTGGGCATGATGCGGGCCAATGGCTGGCTGGTGTTTCTTTACATGGCATTAGGCAAACTGGCACGTTATGCAGTGCTGGTATATACGTCTGAGTTAATATTCTAGAGTGTGCGAAAAATGATGAATCGACTGCTGTATATTTTGCTTTTCTGTTTGCTTTGCTCCTGTGCTTCTCGTCGTGGTGAGGATGCGGACAAGCCAATGTTGGTTGTCAGCATCGAACCTATGCGTTATTTTGTCGAGGAGATAGCAGGTGATGCCTTCGAAGTGGTTACGATGGTACCTCGGGGAGGAAATCCTGAGACATATGAGCCTGTACCCTCCCAGTTGATGGGGATGGAGCAGTGCGATGCTTATCTGCGGGTAGGTCCCATCGGGTTTGAAGAGGCATGGATCGAGCGTCTGAGTGCGATAGCTCCCCGGATGCAGGTGATGGACATGTCAGAGGGTATCCGTTTTGTCCATGATGTGCATGCCAACGGAGATGCCCATATTGACGAGCGTGAACCCCATGTGTGGACATCGCCGCGCAATGCCCGCATCATAGCCCGCAACATCTGTCAGGCGCTCTCTTCGCTGTCGCCAGCTGACAGCCTTTCGTTTCGTCAGCGTTGGCAGGCTCTGGACAGCATGATGGCCGATACCGACAAGCAGGTGACACAGATATTGGCTCATGAGGCTGACAGCACGTTTCTCATCTATCATCCTACGCTCAGCTATTTTGCCAGCGACTATGGTCTCCGGCAACTTTGTATCGAGGAGGAGGGTAAGGAACCTTCCCCGGCTCATTTGCGTACACTTGTTGATGCGTGTCGCCGTTTGGGCACTCGTGTCGTATTCCTTCAGCAGCAGTTTGATCGCCGTCACGTCGAGGTCATAGCAGCGGAGACGGGTTTGCGTATAGTGCCCATCGATCCGCTTGGTTATCATTGGCAGGATGAGGTGTTGCGTGTGGCAGCTGCACTCAGAAAGGAGGTGGTGCAATGAATCCGCTCATAACCCTTGAACACCTGTCGGCTGCCTACGATGGTGTCCCCGTGTTGCACGATGTCTGCCTCACCATTGGTGAACGCGATTTCTTGGGTGTCATAGGACCTAATGGAGGAGGTAAGACGACACTGATGAAATTGGTACTGGGCCTGATGAAGCCCTCTTCGGGTGCTGTCCGTTATTTCCGCGATGGAGAGCCGGTTCCTTCCATCCGCATGGGGTATCTGCCTCAGTACAGCAGCATCGACCGCAAGTTCCCCATCTCTGTGCGTGAAGTGGTTCAGTCGGGGCTTGGTAGCGAAGTGGGCATCTTCGGTCGCTATACCTCAGCGCAACGCGATGTTGTGGCGCAGACGATACATCGGGTTGGGCTTGAGGGGCTCGAACACCGTTCGTTGGGAGAACTCAGTGGCGGCCAGTTGCAGCGTGCCTTGATTGGACGTGCGCTGGTGTCAAAGCCCGATGTGGTGGTACTCGATGAGCCGACCACCTATCTCGACCGTCATTTCGAAGCGGGATTATACGAACTGCTTGCAGAGGTCAACCGCCAGTGTGCCGTCATCTTGGTCAGCCACGACATTGCCTCCGTACTTCGGAGCGCCAGCTCCATTGCCTGTGTCAATGGCACCCTCCATTATCAACCTTCCGCTTCGGCAGTCACTACCGAGTGGATAGGGAAACATTTTGAGGAGTGATAAGTATCTTTTTTAATCTTCCAGCAGTATGTAATTCGTATTTCTGCCTTCTTCACCCGAATCACGCAGTACCCCTTTTTGCACTAGGTCTTGGATGTCACGCAGGGCTGTGGCATGCGATGTATGTGCCATCAGTTTGCCTTCCATTTAATACTACAAGTTTTGACGTGAAAAAGCATACTATTCACATCATTTTATGAGGGGAATAATCGTTCGGCTTGTATAAACTTGGACAATACGGGGCAAAAATAAATTGTTACACTGGGCAGTATGGATGACTGGCTAATTCTTTATTTATGATGCAGATATTATTGTAACAGAAAAAGCCTGGATACTTTTTGAGTGGGTATCCAGGCTTTTTCAGTTTGTTTGTTCATTCGCGATGTGAAAACAGATGCGTTGTGAACACGAGAGGTAGGCTGTTCAATCATCGTATATCATGCCTGTTCCGTCGCAGATATGACAAAGACCTGAACCGTCACATGATTTGCAATCCTTATATTGATCAGTGCCATATATTAGAGCACCTTTCCCATCACCATGACAAGTTCTGCATATCCCGTTACCGCCACAAGCATAGCAGTCTTCCCATTCGCCCTCTTCTTCCTCCTCTTCCTCTTCTTCTTCGTTGTCATCACTATCAGAGCCATTGTTCTCGTTATTGTCTGAGAACTTTGCATAGTCCGATGCTACAAATCCCCGATAGAGATTTTCATATCTGTCATATAAAAGCAAATATTTTTCAGTCAAACTCTCTATTTCAAATACTCTGTTATCTTCAGAATCGCTGATGTTGACAGCAGAAAAGGTCGTGGCGGTTAAGTTGCCACTACTTATTCCACTCAATTTGTAGGTTGTGTTTCCGTTTCCCATGCGACTGTTCCAATAAAGAGTGTTGTCTTTGGAGAATTCTTTATACTCCCTCCAGCTTACAACTTTATCTGTCCGCCAATCAAGGTCTAGAAAATTGCTTGAATAATCTGTTAAATACCAGCGTTGGAAGAGTGTCAAGGGCTCCCTCTTGTTTTCAATGTTGTTCTCTTCTATTTTCTCATTCTCTTCTTCGTCACAAGCCTGCAAGGCGCACATTGAAGCTCCTATAAGAAGCAGGAAAAATAATTTTTGTAAGAATTTTGAGTTTATCATTTGTTTAAGTTTTTTAGGTTATAGATTCTTTGAAATGTTTTTATAACAATCCATTGGCGGCAAATGTTATGAATATAGAACCAATTACAACTGCTTCAGCTCCAACAATTAGGCCTACTAGCCCTCCCCAAGTTCCTGCCCATGCGACTCCTGAAACAAAAGCGTAATCCGCACGTTTTCCCTTTAACTGTTGGCAATAGGGTAGTTGGAAGGACGGATCTTTTACTCCTTTATAGCCATCAATCACAATGTCTGTTATGTAATTGGATACAGTTACTTTAGTTGCGGGGCCAAGTCCTTTTTCGGTAGAATAGTTAATCACTCCACGGACAGCAAATGGTGTCTGTCCTTTTGTATAGCTTCTATTCAGGCCTGCTTCAAACTTTTCTTGGTATCCTGTTTCTGGATTGATAAAGCGTCCTCGTTTTTGATCTGTTGCTTTATCTTCTATTAACGATGCATTAAACATGAGTTCCAGATTTTTCCAAGTACATAACGTTTTTCGAGATTCGGGAGCAATAACAAATGTGGATTGTTCTGAACCAAGAGCTGTAGCCTGATCATTGTTGTAAATAAATGAGTTTGCTCTATCTACATGAATGACATCGTTTGTTTTGTTGTAGATGGTAAGAATGAGATTCTCGTTTTCCATTGCCAACTCAACCTTCACATTGCTATCTTCATAAAGTTGTGAGCCATCATTGGCTAAATAGCAATATGCACCGACACGTTTGGCAGATGCACTTAAGGCAAGAAGTAATAATCCGATTGTGAATAAAAATCTTCTATTCATATATTTTTAAGTTAAGTTGTTTATGACAGTTTGTTTACCAGCTGACAACAGAAATACCGACTACCCATTCTCCGTTTTCTACCATTCCTGAAGTCTTGAGTTCCGGAGCTGTGACATTATAACCAAATGTAATGAATCCAGAACTTCCCTTTTTCGTTTTCCACAATCTTAAACCAACATCAACGTTCGCTGCTGCACCCCACAGGAAATCATTACAAATTCCTATATACGGATAGAGTCTTCCTTTAATGAGGAATGTGTCATCAAAAACATAAGTTTTACCCAAACCGTAGCCAAAGGTTACACCGAAGAGGTCATCACCAAAAATCATTCCGAGATGATAATGGTCATCGCCCATATTAAAGCCGTATATATTGACATCAGTGTTAAATTCAAATGTAACATCTGTAATGTCCTTATACTTTTTCTTTGAATCTGTTGTTTCTTGTCCTGATGGAGCGTTGGTTTGAGTTTGGGGAGTAGAATTTGTAGAAGAAATGTCTTCTGTGCTGTCTCCTATGAAAACTTGTGCGTTTATTTCTGTAAAAGCTAAGCAAAGAGCACATACAAATAATGTAATTTTTTTCATTTTGTAATTAGATAAAATGAAAAAGGCGTTAACCATCCGATGCTTATTCTACCTTAGGTACCGCCAAGTAACCATGCATATAAACAAGCAAAGGATAGTTCACGCCTTTTAATGACGTGAACTTCCCACAACTTGTTCTCAATATGCATTGAATTTTTGGCGGTTTCAAGGTAGAGAGAACAAGAGCTAAAAGCTCAATCCAATATGTTATAAGTACGAACGGGAACGCTTTTCCGCTGTTAATGTTTTGTTTTTGTTTCTCTGTTTTGAAAGGGCTTGCCACATGGACAAACTTGGCTTTCGGTCATGCGTTCGTGGTACTTTCTGTTTCGTAGAAATAAATAGTTTTAATGGGTTAGCAAATATTTTAACGGGGCAAAGGTACGATTTAATTGTGAATTATAAATTATGATGAATGAAGAATTTTACGGAATATGTTGTAAAACACAATTTCATGCGCAATTTATTATAAGGTAATAGCATTCACAATCTATTATTTGTTGGTTGAGTTTGCAATTTCCTTTTTTACTGTCAGAATGTCAAAACTGTATATTCCTCCTACAGGAATCGTGTATTTGTGGGCGAAGGAGCAGGTGGGATGCTGTGCGGCAGGGATTCTGCTTTGAATCTGTGTATATATAAGATTATCAGTTTGATACGAAAAACTATTTTCTCAAAAAGAGCAAATTCTAGGGAGGGACAGGAGAGGGTGTTCGGGTAAGCCGACGGCCGGTTGGCGAAAAAAAGCATGAGATATGGCGTAGTTCTCCTAAACATCTGCGTGACCGTAGGAGAACTTCGGCAGATACTCTCCTAAAGTGGCAGAGGGTGCGCAGGAGAACTTCAGCGGATGTTTAGGAGAACTTCAGCAGATGTTTAGGAGCGGTGAATCAGGGCCAATTGAATGAAATAAGGTGGAAAAAAGGTTGCCTTTGCGCTTAAAAATGCTCTTCTGGTAGGTCTGAATCGTTGTTTTTTCATCTTTCAGATAGGTACTCTTTTGCATAAATATGCAAGTTGGAGAGCAATTCTTGCCCTTTAACTGTATATTTATGCACTTTATGGGGCGGAAATATACAGTTGAGGATTGACAAATTGTCACAGTGTAAGTATAAAAGGGATACTTCCAATACCTAAAAGGTCTCATTCTGAAACAATGTTGTCAGAAGAAAAATAAAGTGATTATTCCGTATTCTCGGAGATTTCCTTCCTTACAAAATCTACCACCACGGGCAGGTGGTCGCTGAATCCGCCTTGGTAGCGTGGGCCTATGTAAGTTCGGTGAGGTATGGAGATACCATACTTCTCGTCTGTGGTGAGCAGGAAGGGTAGGGCTGCAATGCGTGCCAGTCGGGGGGAGGTGCTGAGCCTCCCGCCTGCATTCAGTAAGGAAGGTGTGACAAGGATGTGGTCGATGATTTCCCATCGTCCTTGGTAGGCGTATGTGCCTGGTTGCTTGTCGGCATTCAGGGAGATGAGGCTTGGGCTGAAACCGGATGAAGTACGAGCTGAAGGTGCTACACCTAAGGCTTGAGCTACGCGGGTGTTGGTCAGGTTGTCGTTGAAGTCGCCCATCACCACCACTTTGGCTTGTGGTGTATGCCGATAGAGTGAATCGATGGCCCTGCGCAATGTCTGTGCCGCTTGCAGGCGGAAGGGGCGGCTCTGTCGTTCGCCTCCCCGTCGGGATGGCAGGTGACAGAGGAAGAGGTCGAGGGTGTCGGTGGGCGAAACCAATCCCCGGACGTGCAGGATGTCGCGTGTCGGTCGGTCGCCCCCGTTGATGGAGATGCTCTGGTGCACGAGCGGGCGGAAGTGTCCGGGCAGATAGAGTAGGGCTACATCCACTCCGCGCTCGTCGGGCGAATGGGTGACGATGTACCGATAACCAGCCGTGCGTAGTGGCGAGCGGCGGGTGAGGTCGGTCAGCACCGTGTCTCCCTCCACCTCACAGAGGCCGATGATGTCCGGCAGGCGTTGGTCGCCTACGGCAGCTATCACCCGTGCCAAATTTTTCTGTTTCTGCCAGTAGCGGTAGGGTGTCCATTTGTTTTTTCCTTCGGGCAGAAACTCCTCATCGTCTTTCCCTGGTTCGTCGTTGCAATCGAAGAGATTCTCCACATTGTACCACATTACCCGCAACGTATCGGTCCCCTGAGCCGGAAGCGATAAGGGGAGAAGGAGAAAGAATAGGAAGAAGAAGACCCATCCCCAGCTCCTCCCTGTGAGGGAGGGGAGGAGGATGTTTGGCTTGTATTGCTCTTTCATGCTTTGTGTGTGCATAGAGGGGGTGTCCGATGGAGAATCCGTCAATCCTGGAAATAGATGCGTTTCACTCGGTTGCTCACGCTGGTGAGGATTTCGTAGGGGATAGTCCCCAGGGTGTCACTCAGCACCGTCACGGGCAGGTCGTTTCCAAAGATGATGGCCGTATCTCCTTCGTGGCAATCGATATCGGTGACATCAATCATGCATACATCCATACAGATATTACCTACGTAAGGAGCCTGTTTGCCATTCACCAGGCAATAGCATCGCCCGTTTCCCAGGCGGCGGTTGAGCCCGTCAGCATATCCGATGGGCAGGGCGGCAATGCGTGACGGGCGTGTGAGTTCGCCCCGTCGGCTATAGCCCACTGTCTCATTGGCCGGCACATCGTGTATTTGCAGGATGGTGGTCTTCAGGGTGCTCACGTTGTGCATGATGTGGTTGTCGATAGGGCTTACTCCGTAAAGCCCGAGTCCCAGACGCACCATTTCCATCTGTGCTTCGGGGAAACGCTCGATGCCTGCCGAGTTGCAGATGTGGCGCAGTATCTTGTGGGGGAAGGCGGCCTGCAGGGTAGTGGCGGCCTGTTGGAAGAGGTCGAACTGATGATGGCTGAAGGCATCGAATCCGTCACTGTCGCTTCCTACGAAGTGCGAGAAGATGGAGCGTGGCACTACGGACGTTTGTTCCTTGAGCCGGTTGACCAGCAGAGGAATCTCTTCGGGCAAGAAGCCCAGACGGTGCATGCCCGTATCCACCTTCACGTGGATGGGGAAGTTGGTGGTGCCCTCCTTTTCGGCAGCCTTCACCAGTTCGGCCAGCAGGTTGAAGCTATATACCTCTGGCTCCAGACGGTAGTCAAACATCGTCTTGAAGGCTGTCAGTTCGGGATTCATGATGATGATGGGGCAGGTGATGCCTGCCTTGCGGAGCTCCACTCCTTCGTCGGCCACAGCTACAGCCAGGTAATCCACCTGATGATCCTGCAATGTCTTGGCTATCTCGTATGACCCTGCTCCGTAGGCCGATGCCTTCACCATGCACACCATTTTTGTGCCGGGGTGCAGCAGGCTCCGGTAGTGGTTGTAGTTGGCCACCAGTGCCCCGAGGTCAATTTCCAGGATTGTCTCGTGCACCTTCAGCTCCAGTTGTTCCGTCACGGTGTCGAAGTGGAAGCGTCGTGCCCCCTTCACCAATATCACCTCGTTGCGCAGGGAGGCAAACTCTTCCGAAGCCAGGAGTGACTCCGTAGAGGGGAAGAAGTGCTTCTCCATGTCGAAGAAATCGGCCGAAGCGGAAATCTCTTCGCCTACACCGATGATTTTCCCGATGCCCCGGCTCTTCACCAGTTGGGCCACACGGCGGTAGAGGAACTTGGCCGTCTGTCCTGTCTGCAGGATGTCTGAGAGGATGAGTGTGCGGTTTCGTCCCTTGCGGTCGGGGCGTCGTGCCATGAAGTCGAGTGCAATGTCCAGCGAAGCCAAATCGCTGTTGTACGTATCGTTGACGATGGTGCATCCGTGTCGTCCCTCCTTCACCTCCAGGCGCATGGCCACAGGCTCCAACAAGGGCATCCGTCGGGCTATCTCCTCGGGCGCCATCATCAGGTAGAGGCAGGCGGCCAGGCAGTTCAGTGAATTTTCTACGGAGGCTTCGTCGATGTAGGGTATGCGGTACTCGCTGTCGAACCCTATGTAGCGGTACTTCACACTGGTGCCCGTTTCGTCCTTGTTGATTGAGCGTATGTACAGGGGCTTCTCGTTGTCCTCCATTGACCAGGCAATTTCCTTGGCCGTCAGCATCTGTTTGGCCACACATTCGCACACCAGAGGGTTGTCACCGTTGTAGATGATGACGTCGCAATCCTTGAACAGTGCCAGTTTCTCCATGCACTTCTCCTGCAACGAGTAGAAGTTCTCCTGATGTGCTCCGCCAATGTTGGTGAGTATGCCTATGGTGGGGCGTATGATGCTCTGCAGGGCATTCATTTCGCCCATTTCCGAGATGCCGGCCTCAAAGATGCCCAGCTCCGTCTGTTCGTTCAGCATCCACACGGACAGGGGTACTCCCGTCTGTGAATTGTAGCTTCGTGGCGAGCGGGTAATCCGGCGCGTGTCTCCTAACAGTTGGTAGAGCCACTCCTTCACCACTGTCTTTCCGTTGCTTCCCGTGATACCTATGACAGGGATGTCGAACCTCGTGCGGTGCACCTCGGCCAGTTTTTGCAGGGCTTTTTGTGGGTTTTCGGTCAACACAAAGGCGGCCTCTTTCATCTCCTCGGCCTTTTCGGGCAGTTGGCTGACGACAAAGGCCCTCACTCCTCGGGCATACAGGTCACCGATGTAGCGGTGTCCGTCGCCCCGTCGGGTCTTCAGGGCAAAGAAGAGGGTGTCTTCGGGCAGACACACCGAACGGCTGTCCGTCAGTATACGGTTAATGACTACATTTTCATTGCCTTGCACTCGTGCGTGCATCTGTTCGGCTATTTGTTTAATCGTGTACGGCATAGCAATAATTCGTTTTCGGCATCAAAGGTCGGATATTTTTCTTTAAGTCGGTGTATTCTTAACTCTATTTGACTTAAAAACTGCTTATATTGTTCTCCCTCGGGGTGGAGAGGCCGATGGGCAAGAGCTTGGCGAATTTCTTCCCATGCCTGCAAAAACTTTTTTGTAGGTAGGGGAAAAAAAATGTCGGCGAAATGCCTCCAGATGTGCTCTATGGCCAGTGGCGAGGGGTGCATCATGTCGTCGGCATAGAAGCGGTAGTCGCGCAACTCGTCCATCATGATTTCGTATGCGGGAAAGTAGCTGCATGTGTCGGGCATCAGTTCGCAAAGGCGGTCGATGGCCAGTAGCAGGGTGGCTTTGCTCAGCTGGTTGGCGTGCAGGCCGTCGCGCAGGTGGCGTATGGGGCTGACGGTAAAGAGGATGTGCACCTCCGGACATCTCTGTGTGACCTCCTTGATAAGGGCGGTGTACTCTGTTACAATCTCCTCCGTAGTAAGGCGTTCGCGGCTGAAGGTGCGTTCGGGCAACTTGTGACAATTGCCCACCACGATTCCCTTTTCACGATGGCGATAGACGTATGCCGTGCCGAACGTTATCAGCATCAGGCGTGTTTGGGGTAGGAAGTCATGTGCCTCGGCCATCCGTCCGTTGATGTTTCTCAGGCACTCTTCCTGCGTGGTGGCACTGAACGAGCCGTGGTGCATCAGGCTGTGCCACATCCCGCCATGCTCCACCAGTTCGGGGGCATCCTTGCCGTATGTCCGTCCCTCCATCATCTGTCGGATGGCCGTGGCAATGCTCAGCGGGTTATAGAGTACACCGAAAGGGTTCTCCTCGCACTTGAATTTTCCCTCCTTCAGTCGTTGGCCAATGTTTTCTGCAAAGCATGAGCCCATGATAAGGATGGGACATTCGTGAGTGATTTTTACCCTGCTTCGGGGTATCTCTATGGGGGTAATGAAGCCTTTATACATGGTTATGAGTGAATTTTTCAGTGCAAATGTAAGCATATTAAGGTTATTTTGCTACATTTGCACGATGATTTGTAACAAAAATGAACGATAATACTGCATATAACCTGTTGAAAGACATCCAGACGCCCGATGATTTGCGGCGTTTGAAGCTTGAGCAGTTGCCCGAAGTGTGCAACGAACTCAGGCAGGACATCATCGACGAAGTGTCGCAAAACCCCGGTCACTTCGGCTCCAGTTTGGGTGTGGTCGAACTGACCGTGGCATTGCACTATGTCTTTCGTACTCCCTACGACCGCATCGTGTGGGATGTGGGGCATCAGGCCTACGGGCATAAGATTCTGACCGGTCGTCGCGAAGCCTTCTGCACCAATCGCAAGTTGGGCGGTATCCGTCCTTTCCCTTCGCCCGAAGAGAGTGAGTACGATGCCTTCATCTGTGGCCATGCCAGCAACTCCATCTCTGCCGCTTTGGGTATGGCCGTGGCTGCTACCAGTAAAGGGGAGAAGGATCGCCGGGTAGTGGCCGTCATTGGTGACGGGTCGATGAGTGGTGGACTTGCCTTCGAGGGGTTGAATAATGTCTCTTCCACCCCCAATAACCTGCTGATTATCCTCAATGACAACAATATGGCCATCGACCGTAGCGTGGGTGGATTGAAGGAATATCTGGTGGAGCTGAATACCAGCAAGTGGTACAACCTGTGGCGCTACCGCATCTCGCAGAAGTTTATGGAGTGGGGATGGCTGAACGACAAGATGAAGAAGCGCATACTCCGTTTCAATAACAGTCTGAAGTCGCTCTTCAACAACCAGCAGAATGTGTTTGAGGGCATGGACATCCGCTACTTTGGCCCCGTGGATGGACACAATGTGAAGAATCTGGTGCAGGTGCTCCGTGCCATCAAGGATATGGAAGGCCCGAAGTTGCTTCATATCCACACCACCAAGGGCAAGGGCTTTGCCCCTGCCGAACAGGCAGCCACCGTGTGGCACGCACCCGGCATCTTCGACAAGGAGACGGGCGAGCGCATTGTCACCGACACTGAGGGTATGCCTCCACTTTTCCAGGATGTCTTCGGACGTACCTTGCTCGAGTTGGCCGGTGAGAATCCCCGTATTGTGGGAGTGACCCCCGCCATGCCCAGCGGATGCTCTATGAACATCCTGATGAAGGCCATGCCTGACCGCGCTTTCGACGTAGGCATTGCCGAGGGACATGCCGTCACCTTCTCGGCCGGATTGGCCAAGGAGGGGTTGCAACCCTTCTGCAACATCTACTCCTCTTTCATGCAACGTGCTTATGACAACATCATCCACGATGTGGCCATCCTGAAGTTGCCCGTCGTGCTTTGTCTCGACCGTGCAGGTTTGGTGGGCGAAGACGGCCCTACGCACCATGGAGCCTTCGACTTGGCCTACCTGCGCCCCATCCCCAATCTTACAATCTCTTCACCCATGGACGAGCACGAGTTGCGCCGTCTGATGTACACCGCCCAGTTGCCTGGCAAAGGCCCCTTTGCCATCCGCTATCCGCGTGGCCGTGGGGTGAAGGTCGATTGGCAATGTCCGCTCGAAGAGGTGCCTGTAGGTAAAGGCCGCTGTTTGAAGGAAGGAAAGGATATAGCCCTCCTTACCCTGGGGCCGATAGGAAATACAGCCGCCCGTGCTATAGCCCGTCTAGAACAAGAGACAGGGCAAAGTGTTGCACATTATGACATGCGTTTTCTCAAGCCGTTGGACGAAGAGATATTGCACGAGGTTGCCCGTCAGTTCACCCGCATAGTCACCGCAGAAGACGGTGTGCTCAAGGGAGGTATGGGAGCCGCAGTGCTTGAATTCATGGCCGATCATGGCTATACGTCCCAAGTCGTCCGCGTGGGCATCCCCGACAACTTTGTGGAGCACGGGGCCGTGAAGGAACTCCACCACCTCTGTGGCATGGACGAAGAGGGAATCCTGAAAGCCTTGAAAGGATAATCGGACCCTCCCCCTACCCCTCCCTGTATGGAGGGGAGTAAAATAATAAAATGAATATGTCAATTTGCGGACATTCTACTCCCCTCCATACAGGGAGGGGTAGGGGGAGGGTCCGATTTATAGTTGAAATTATGAAAATAATCATAGCCGGAGCCGGTGAAGTGGGTACTCACTTGGCCAAGCTGCTCTCCCGAGAGCGGCAGGACATTGTTTTGATGGACGAGAGCGAAGAGCGGTTGAGCAAGCTCGACAACGACTTCGACCTGATGACCGTGGTGGCTTCCCCCTCCTCCATTGCCGCCTTGAAAGATGCAGGCGTGGCCAATGCCGACCTGTTCATTGCCGTCACACCCGACGAGAGCCGCAACATGACCGCCTGCATGATTGCCCACAACCTGGGCGCACGCAAGACGGTGGCCCGTATCGACAATTACGAGTACCTCCTGCCCAAGCATCAGGAGTTTTGGAAGAAGATGGGAGTGGATTCCCTCATCTTCCCCGAGATGTTGGCTGCTAAGGAGATTGTGGATGCCGTGAAGATGAGCTGGATACGTCAGTGGTGGGAAGTGCGTGGTGGCGCTCTGGTGCTGTTGGGCGTGAAGTTGCGCAAAGGCTCGGAGATACTGGACATCCCCTTCTACGAGTTGGGTGCTCCCGATATTCCCTATCACGTAGTGGCTATCAAGCGGGGCAACGAGACTATCATCCCCCGAGGCAACGACTCCATCCATGAAAATGACATTGTCTATTTCATGACCACCAAGAAAGACATCCCCTACATACGCAAGATTGCCGGCAAAGAGCGCTACCCCGACGTGCGTAGTGTCATGGTGATGGGTGGCGGACGTATTGCCGTGCGTGCGGCCAACATTATCCCCGACCAGATACGCATGACTATCATCGAGAGTGATCGCCACCGGTGTAACCGCCTGACCGAGTTGGTTGATAACCGTGTGATGGTGATTCATGGCGATGGACGCGACCTCAGCCTGCTGAAGGAAGAGGGGCTGGAGAACACCGATGCCTTTGTGGCTCTGACCGGAAACTCCGAGACGAACGTATTGGCCTGCCTCATGGCCAAACGTATGGGAGTGAGCAAGACGGTGGCCAACATCGAAAACTTCGACTACATTGATATGGCCGAAAGTTTGGACATTGGAACCATTATCAATAAGAAACTCATCGCTGCCAGCCACATCTATCAGATGATGTTGGATGCCGATGTCAGCAACGTGAAGTGCCTCACCCTGGCCAATGCCGATGTTGCCGAGTTTACCGTACAGGAGGGAGCCCCCGTCACCCGTAAGCCAGTGAAGGACCTGGGACTTCCCAAAGGCGTGTCGTTGGGCGGACTTATTCGCAATGATGAGGGGCTGCTTATCACTGGTAACACCCTCATCCAACCTGGTGACCACGTGGTGGTCTTCTGCTCAGGAGTGATGATCAAGAAGATAGAGAAATATTTTTAACAGACAGATATGATCAACAAGATGATTATCTGCATCATATTGGGCACATTGCTCTACATCGAGGCACTTCTGTTGGCCTTGTGTTCATTCTTTGGCTTTTATTTTGAAGAAGAGGACAAGGAGGCTTTTATCGTCTCCTCAGGAATAGCCATTCTGGTCGGTGCAGTACTCTCCTTCTTCGGGCGTGGTGCAGAGAGGCGCTTCAGCCGGCGCGACGGTTATATGATTGTCACAGTCTCGTGGATAGTATTTTCTCTTATAGGTATGTGTCCCTTCCTTTTGAGCGGCTACCTTCCCTCCGTTACTGATGCCTTCTTCGAAACCATGTCAGGTTTCACCACCACAGGAGCCTCTGTCCTGCCCGACATCGAAGCCCTGCCCCATGGCCTGCTCTTCTGGCGCAGCATGACACAGTGGATAGGCGGCTTGGGCATTATCTTCTTCACCATTGCCGTCCTGCCCGTTTTCGGAGTGGGTGGTGTGCAACTGTTTGCTGCTGAGGCTACAGGGCCTCGTCATGACAAGGTGCATCCGCGCATCGAGGTCACGGCCAAGTGGATATGGAGCATCTATTTGGGGCTTACCCTCGTGTGTGCTTTCCTTTTCTCTGTCGGAGGCATGGATTGGTTCGACAGCATTTGTCACGCCATGTGTACCACCGCCACGGGAGGTTTCTCCACCTACAATGCCAGCCTTGCCGCCTTCAACTCCCCCTTCATCGAGTATGTGGCCATCCTCTTCATGTTTCTTTCGGGCATCAACTTCACCCTGCTTTTCCTGACCTTTTTCAAGGGGAAAGTGAAGAAACTCTACACAGATACCGAGTTCCATTGGTACATAGGCCTGATTTCTGCATTCACTCTGGTGATAGCCCTCGGGCTGGTGATTGTGCGTGGCGGACAGGTCGAAGCCTCCTTCCGCGAAGCCCTCTTTCAGGTGGTGTCCCTACAGACGACTACAGGCTTCGTCTCGGCCGACTATATGTTGTGGCCCCCTGTGCTTTGGTTTCTGTTGTCCATAGTCATGTATTTCGGAGCTTGCGCCGGTTCTACCAGTGGTGCTATCAAGTGTGTGCGTATAGCCATGCTGCTGAAGGTTGCCCGCAATGAGTTCTTGCGCATTGTCCATCCCAATGCAGTCATCCCCTTGCGTATCAGCGGCCACGTCATTCACTCCAAAGCCAAGATTACCCTGCTGGCCTTCTTTGTCCTCTATGCATTGGTGATATTCGTTGGTTGGATAGCACTGATGGCTATCGGTCTCGATTTCATGGAAGCATACGGAATTGTGGTTTCCAGTGTCAGCAATGTGGGACCTGGTTTGGGTAGTTTTTCTGGTGTTCATTCATGGGCACCGCTTCCCGATGCCGCCAAGTGGGTCAGTGCCTTTCTGATGCTTGTCGGCCGTTTGGAGTTGTTCAGTGTCCTGCTCCTTCTTACCCCCGGCTTCTGGAGGAAGAGGTAATTGTCATCTTGTAAGTTTTCCATATTTTATAAAAAAACGGAGTGATTCTTGAAACAAAATGCCTTCTCTCTTTGTCGTACCTCTATCGACAAATTAAGAAAGTGTTTATGGAAAAGAAAAGACTGACCGCAGCCAACGGGCGTCCCGTGGCAGACAATCAAAACATCCAGACAGTGGGTCCGCGTGGACCTGTCACCCTGCAAGATCCTTGGTTCTTGGAGAAACTGGCGCACTTCGACCGTGAGGTGATTCCCGAACGGCGTATGCACGCCAAAGGTTCGGGAGCATACGGCACCTTTACGGTGACGCATGACATCACGCCTTACACCCGTGCCT
>JAFXDL010000121.1 GCA_017516265.1 Bacteroidaceae bacterium | reverse complement strand
TGGCATCCTCGGTGGGGTTGGTAGCCATAAACTTTTCATCCATGCGGACAAGCTCTTCGTGACGTTTCTTGTAGGCTTCTTCGAGCTTTTCGGGGTACGACACTTCGATGCTGTGGCTCGGTGCGATGTAGTCGGGCTTGTCGGTGTTGTTGGCGATGCAAGCGTCCTTGAACTTCTGCGAGGTTTCCCATTCGCGGAGGTTCTGGAAGGCTGCGTTCGGCTGGCCTGTTGTCTTGTCGGCTGTCACACTGATGCCGTTGTAATCCACCGGGATAACGACACAATTCATTTTCTTACCATTGATTTCTACTGACATTACTTGTGCTCCTTGCAGCTTCAAGTAGTCAAATGAAGATTTTCCGTTCATTTCTTTTTGTTTTTAGGGTTAATATTTTTCTTTAATTGATGATAATCATATTCCAGTTTCTTGTAGTCGGAGTGCAAGCGGTCGTACTTGAACTTCAACTCGGCGTTCTCGTACATGGTGCGGCGATGTCTTTTCCAATCGGCATTAGACTGATGAAGGCATCCTTTCAACCAATAAGCATACTGGCGGTTTCTCCTTATACTGATACTGACATATTGGAGGGTCATAAAAGAAATCATCCATACCAAGTTGCTGAGAAATGCCAACGAAACGGGTAGAAGCAACACGAAGAACAGCGTAAATGCTCCTGTCATTCTGAAGAACTGTCTATCCATGCGATGCAGTTTCTTCCAACGTCTTTTCAGTGCAATCCATTTCTTTTTCATCGACTTTCTTCTTTAATTGTTTATACTGATAATGTAAATCGTTATATGCTGTTGTGAGTTGCTTGTGGTTTTCTTGCCACTCTTTCAACTTTGCTTCATAGCTTTTGGCCTGACTGTTTAATTGTCCTTTCAGCTCATCTATCTTATGCACCAAATCTTGTATGTTCGTTTGCAAATGGCAGCCGACGGAATTGATGAACAAATGTTCGCGTTCTCCAAAGGCAAGTTCATCAAATTTCATCACAAGTCGTTCTTTAAATCTTCCTGCTTCAAAGAACTTCATAATATCAAAATCGTCTATCTTACCGTCAATTTTTTCTTGGTCTTCAAAGTTGCCAGTCCTGTATATCATATAACCGTCTTCGTTCTTATAGAACTTGCACTTTACGGCTAACTCGGCTAAAGCATCTTCTGGTATGCAAGAACATATAGTTCTTAAAATGTTACTATGGGTTTTCATACTATCTCCTTTCCTTAAATAATGATTCAGTCTTTACTTCGATGCGGACGAACGGGTCGCCATTGTTGCGACACATCTGGCAGAAGGTGTCGAGCAACTTTTCCTTGATGATGCGGAGGGGCTTGGTGAAGACTTCACTTTGCACCTCCATCGGGTGTCGTTTGCCCGAATAAGTCACCAGTGTGGCTTGTGTGATTCTGTACGGTTCCATGCTTCTTTTCTTTTTTGGTTAGTTCCTTATAGATTTTCTTCAGCTCCGTGTCGGGAGTGCGGGGATGTTCCTTCAATACTTGGAGGAAGGCTTCGCGTCCCAGCTTTTTGTAGAACGGGATGAAGTCGGTGCGGCAGAGGTCGGCGGGTTCGCCCGGCTCGATGGCTTTCTGCTGTCCGTCGCCTACATAATACTTGCTGCGCCGGTCGCTCAACTCGAAGAGGGTAGCACCTTGCTTGTTCACTATCTTATATTCGTGGCCGAAGGCTTAGATGCCGCCCGCATACCTCGCTACGCTGAAGTGACTGTTGGCCCAGTATTCTTCGCACATGCAGATGGGGGTTTGGGTGTTGCTCATGGTTTTGTCTCCTTCAACTATTATTCATATCTAACAATACGTTCTTCTATCCCTATGCTACGTTTGCAATGAGGACACTCCAAGTATAGAACATTATACCTTTCCCTTTGGTCGTAAAACTCTGATTTTATATCCTCTTTATTAAACTCAAATACGCATTTACAATAATTGCAGCTTCCTTGATAAACCGCATTTAAGCCTCTCCCTTCTTGTAAAATTTTAAACGCCATATTTCTATCTCCTATATCTTTAAGTTAATGTTTCCGAGATTCTTCACTTCGTTCAGAATGACACTCCTGTTCAGGGTCATCCCATAATATAACAGCCGTTACCATTCCGTGGTTCTCCATCACGGTCGGAGCTATACCTTCGGGGTCAACAATACTGCTTGCATTGTGGCCGCTCTTGTGGTAGTTCCCTACTTTGATAACTCCAATTTCCATAGCTCAACACATTTCTCCACATCGAACTGCACTTGGAGTTGGTAGGTGGAGAGGAGGAAGGACTGGACTTCGTGCAGGTAGCGGAAGCGGTAGTATTGGGTGTTGCCGTCGATGCGGACGGCGATTACCGTGTCGCTGTAGCAGTGGATGCTGATGGCGGGGTCGGTGTCCTGCTGCTTTCCGGTGGGGCGGTAGGTGACGCACTCCTTCAATAGCGGCTCACTCAAGGGGATGCCTTGTAGCTGGTCGAAGCGGAAGAAGTCGCGCTGGCCGTTCGTGCCTCGCTTGAAGCCGGCTTTCTTCGTGGTTAGGCTGTGGACTTGGCGGGGCTTTCCCTCGGCCAAGACCCATGAACCTATCATTAGGTTCTGTGATTCTTGTTTGTTCATTTTTTGCTATATCCTTATTTTATTTAATCTCCGTAATCCAGACATACTAATCTCCCTTCATAATATCCAAAATTTTGTTTTTTACTTTCACCTCCTCTAACTGCATCAAACCGTGCCAGTTGTTCGTCTGTAATTTCAAAAGGTATATCGTCGCATCGTTCCTGTATTTGGAAAAGACCAAACAACGAACAAAAGACAGAGGGCGCAACCAAATTATAGAATTTATTGTTTTCTACACCCTTCATCATTTTGCAATAAGCCCTTTCTTTATAATTAGCATAACACCCATG
>JAFXDL010000120.1 GCA_017516265.1 Bacteroidaceae bacterium | reverse complement strand
GCCACCACCACATGTTATTATGACGAATGTTGATAAACATAGTCTGTTCTTTATGAATGTTATTTCATGTTGTCTAACAAAACAACGGTGCAAATGTATGGCTTATTTTGGAAAAATCATCGTTTTTTATTGTTTTTTTTCTATTTGTGGGCAAAAAAAGACAAACAAGTACTGCTGATGGGGATTTACCCCTCAATATTCCTCACTTCCACCTCCTTTACCTTGCGGAGCAGGTCACTGGCGAAGATGAAGTTGTTCAATCGTTCGTTGGTCGAGGTGAACACATCGTCCTTGGTGCCTTCCCACTCTTTGCGTCCTTCGAAGATGAAGGAAATCTTGTCGCCGATGCCCATGACGGAGTTCATGTCGTGGGTGTTGATGATGGTGGTCATGTTGTACTCCTCGGTGATGCTATGGATGAGGTCGTCGATGACGAGCGACGTCTTTGGGTCGAGGCCACTATTGGGCTCGTCGCAAAAGAGATATTTGGGATTCAGTGCAATGGCTCGTGCGATGGCCACGCGCTTTTGCATACCGCCACTGATTTCGCCCGGAAATTTCTCTTGTGCCTCTATCAGGTTTACGCGGTCAAGGCAGAATTGGGCACGGCGTACACGGTCGCGGTAGGTGTCATTGGAAAACATGTCGAGGGGAAACATGACGTTTTCCAACACGGTCATCGAGTCAAAGAGGGCGGCACTTTGGAAAATCATGCCCATTTCGCGGCGCAGGAGTTTCTTCTCCTTTTTCTTCATGCTCACAAAGTCGCGGTCGTCATAGAGGATGGCCCCCTCTTCGGGTGTCAGCAATCCGACGATACACTTCATCAACACCGTCTTTCCGCTTCCGCTTTGTCCGATGATGAGGTTGGTCTTTCCGTTTTCAAAGGTAGAGCTGATGTCCTTCAATACCTGTCGTCCGTCGAAGGATTTACAGAGAGATTTTATCTGAATCATGATTATGCGTCTGTTACTAAGTGAGTAAATGGGTGAGGATGAGGTCGGCGAATAGGATGAGTATGCTACTGTGCACCACGGCATCGGTGCTGGCTTTTCCCACTTCGATGGAGCCGCCTTCCACGGTGTAGCCATAGAAAGAGGATACGCTGGCGATGATGAAGGCAAAGAAGAAACTCTTGATGATGCCATACCATACGAACCATTCGGTGAACTCGTATTGGAGTCCGTAGGTAAGGTCTTCGGGATTGATGATGTCGGCAAACCATCCGGTAGCATACGCTCCGATGATGCCTGCACCGATACTGAATGTGACCAAAAAAGGAATCATGGTGACCAGGCCGGCAATCTTGGGGAGGATAAGGAAATTGGCCGAGTTGACTCCCATGATTTCGAGTGCGTCTATTTGCTGGGTCACCCGCATGGTGCCTAACTCAGAGGCTATGTTGCTGCCCACCTTTCCGGCAAGGATGAGACACATGATGGCCGAGGAGAACTCCAGCAACATGATTTCGCGCGTGGTGTAACCAGTGACGAAGCGGGGCATCCAGGGGCTTTGGATATTCAGCTTGATTTGGATACAGATGACGGCTCCGATAAAGAATGAAATCAGCAGGACGATACCGATGGAATCGACTCCCAGTTGGGACATCTCCTTGAAGTATTGTTTGAAGAAACTTCTTATCCGTTCGGGACGGGCAAAAACCTTGCTCATCAAAGTCAGGTATTTGCCGAAAGTGTGAAGTGAATTGACTAATATCATCTACTTTTTCTGTTAATTTGTGCAAAGGTAACTCTTTTCAACGGATAAATGATGCAATCTTAGGATAGTTTATTTGAATAATAACCTTTTTTAATGCGGAAAATTCGTACTTTTGTAGCCAAATTCTGAATCTATGAATGAAATGAACAGTGTTGAGGTAAATGTGAACACCGAATCTCAGGAAGTGCCCACTTGGTCAGAAGACCAAATGGTGTTGCGCTCTGAGGGATTGGTGAAGCGATATGGAAAACGTACGGTAGTGAATCATGCCTCGTTCAATGTGAAGCAGGGAGAGATTGTGGGACTTTTGGGGCCTAACGGTGCCGGAAAGACCACTTCGTTCTACATGACCACCGGTTTGGTGGTTCCCAATGAGGGACATATCTACTTGAATGATTTGGAGATAACCAAATATCCCGTGTACAAGCGGGCACAGAATGGCATTGCTTATTTGGCTCAGGAGGCTTCAGTCTTCCGCAAGATGAGTGTGGAGGACAACATTGCCAGTGTGTTGGAGATGACCCCCACGACCAAGGAGTACCAGAAGGAGAAATTGGAGAGCCTGATAGCGGAATTCCGCTTGCAGAAGGTGCGTAAGAACTTGGGTGACCAACTTTCGGGTGGTGAACGCCGGCGTACGGAGATTGCCCGTTGCCTGGCCATCAACCCTAAGTTCATCATGTTGGACGAACCGTTTGCGGGTGTTGACCCCATTGCGGTGGAGGACATCCAGCATATCGTATGGAAACTGAAGGACAAGAACATCGGCATCCTGATTACCGACCACAACGTAGGCGAGACACTCAGTATCACTGACCGTGCTTACATGTTGTTTGAAGGAAAAATTCTTTTCCAAGGTTCTCCCGAAGAGCTGGCCGAGAATCCGATTGTGCGTGCAAAATATCTTAGCAATAGCTTCGTTTTGCGCCGTAAGGAATTCCAATTGGAGGAAAAATGACCCCTTTATGGCCTTTTTGTCAAGTAAAAGAGGCTGATTTTAGGATTTTTTGCTTCATGAATTTGTAAATTGAAAGATTAACACTAATTTTGCACCTTCAAATCAAAAACGAGGTAGTAAAATATCACGTTGGAGTGAGAAAAAAGGAAAAAGAGAGAACTATATATTATATATAATAAGGTATATTCAATAATTCATTAAAAATAAAATTTGTCAGAAATGAACATTTCATTGCAGAACATTGACAAGGTGAGCGCGAAGCTTACCGTAAAGCTTGAAAAAGCAGATTATCAGGAAAAAGTAGAAAAGGCGCTGAAGACATTCCGTCAGAAGGCAAATATGCCCGGTTTCCGTCCGGGTATGGTTCCTATGGGAATCATCAAGAAGCAATACGGAACTGCCGTAAAGGCTGAAGAGGTGAACAAACTCTTGCAGGAAAAAGTATATGAATATCTGAGAGAGAACAAGGTGAACATGTTGGGCGAGCCCCTTCCCGCAGAGGGACAGAATATCGACATCGTGGCACAAGACGATATCGAGTTCGTGTTTGACATTGCTTTGGCTCCTGAATTCGAAGTAGCCCTTGGCACAGACGACAAGGTGGTTTACTACAACATTGACGTGAACGATGAACTCGTAGAGCGTCAGGTAGCCATGTACACTCAGCGTGCAGGTAGCTATGAGAAGGTTGACTCATATCAGGACAACGATATGTTGAAGGGTCTTTTGGCTGAACTTGACGAGAATGGCAGCACCAAGGAAGGTGGTATTCAGGTAGAAGGTGCCGTGATGATGCCTTCATACATGAAGAATGACGAGCAGAAGGCCGTATTTGCCAATGCCAAGGTGAACGATGTCCTTGTGTTCAACCCCAATGCTGCATACGATGGTAGCGAAGTTGAGTTGGCTTCTTTGCTGAAGATTCAGAAGGAGGAGGTAGCTGCCCATGCCGGCAACTTCAGCTTCCAGGTAGAGGAAATCACCCGTTTCGTAGCTGCTGAACTTTCACAGGAAATCTTTGACCAGGTTTATGGCGAAGGTGTAGTGAAGAGTGAAGAGGAATTCCGCGCCAAGATTAAGGAAACCCTGCAGGCTCAGTTCACTCCCGATAGCGACTACAAGTTCTTGATTGACGTACGCGAGTACTTGATGAACAAGATTGGCAAGTTGGAATTCCCCGATGCATTGCTCAAGCGCATCATGTTGTTGAACAACGAGGAGAAGGGTGAAGAGTTCGTAAACGAAAACTACGACAAGAGCATTGAAGAACTGACCTGGCACCTCATCAAGGAAGAACTCGTCAACCAGAATGAGATCAAGATTGACAATGACGACGTGATGAACATGGCCAAGGAAGCCACTCGTGCACAGTTTGCCCAATACGGTATGATGAACGTACCCGAAGAAATGCTGGACAACTATGCCAAGGAGATGCTCAAGAAGAAGGAGAGCGTTGACGGATTGGTAAATCGTGCTATCGAAACCAAGTTGGCTACAGCCTTGAAGGGTAAGGTGACATTGGATGCAAAGACCATCTCGTTGGACGAATTCAACAAGATGTTTCAATAAGAAAATAGCATAACTGTTCAGCGAAAGACTTTTATTGTAAAAAAACGCAGAGACGCAAAGACGCAGAGAATCCTTCCATTCGACAGAGAGTACCAGAGTACGCAGAGTTTTGGCCGACAAGTCTGCCAATAGTACACCTCAAAACGCTCGTAGGGCGTCTTACTCTCCAAGTCTCCATTAAACTCTAAAAAAAGAAACCTCTGCGCCTCAGCGTCTCTGCGTTTGAATTAAAAAGAATCGCTGAAAAGTCACAAAATAGCAATAAATTGCTAAAACTTCCTAAAAGGAAGCTTTCTGGTATCTTTTTTTTGTATATTTGCTCAGTGAGCATACGAAATGCCAGAGAGCTTCCTTGTATTTTATACGGAAGTTGTTGAATTATAAACAAATAAAAAGAAGAAGTAAATGAATAGTGATTTTAAGAAATATGCCACCAAGCATCTTGGAATGAGCAGCATGGTGCTTGACGATGTCATCCGTTCGCAAGCCAATTATCTGAATCCATATATTTTGGAAGAGCGTCAGCTGAATGTTACCCAGTTGGATGTCTTCTCACGTCTGATGATGGACCGTATCATCTTCTTGGGAACCCAGGTGGACGATTATACGGCCAATACCCTCCAGGCCCAGTTGCTTTATCTGGATTCAGTGGATCCGGGCAAGGACATTTCCATTTATATCAACTCTCCTGGCGGTTCAGTGTCTGCAGGCTTGGGTATCTATGACACCATGCAGTTTATCAATAGCGATGTGGCCACCATCTGTACGGGCATGGCTGCCTCTATGGCTGCAGTCCTGTTGGTGGCTGGTGCCGAGGGCAAACGTTCGGCGCTTCCTCATTCGCGTGTGATGATTCACCAGCCGATGGGTGGTGCGCAGGGACAGGCCTCGGACATCGAGATTACGGCCCGTGAGATTCAGAAGTTGAAGAAGGAACTTTATACCATCATTGCCGAACATTCACATACAGATTTTGACAAAGTATGGGCCGACTCTGACCGCGACTATTGGATGACCGCGCTGGAGGCGAAAGAATATGGCATGATTGACGAAGTGTTGTCGCGCAAGAAATAAAGTATGGCAGGAAAGTCAAAGAGAAAATGTAGTTTTTGTGGCCGCACGGATGGAGAAGTGGCACTTCTCATCAGCGGTTTGGACGGATTCATCTGCAACGAATGTGCCGAACAGGCTTCGTCTATTGCAAAAGAGTTTTTGCAGAGCACGCAGAAAAAAAATCTTTCAGGTGAGGGAAAAAAACTTCCCAAGCCAAAGGAGATAAAAGACTTCCTTGACCAGTATGTCATCGGACAGGATGATGCCAAACGTTTCTTGGCCGTTTCGGTTTATAACCACTACAAGCGATTGGCACAAGATGACAGTGCCGATGAGGTGGAAATCGAAAAGTCCAACATCATCATGGTGGGAAGCACCGGTACGGGAAAGACCCTCTTGGCCCGCACGATAGCCAAATTGTTGGACGTCCCCTTCACCATCGTGGATGCTACGGTGCTGACCGAAGCCGGATATGTGGGCGAAGATATCGAGAGTATCCTGACCCGCCTGCTTCAAGTGGCCGACTACAATGTGGCCGAAGCCGAAAAGGGCATTGTCTTTATTGATGAGATAGATAAGATTGCCCGCAAGAGCGACAATCCCTCCATTACCCGTGACGTCAGTGGCGAAGGAGTTCAGCAGGGCCTTTTGAAATTGCTCGAAGGTTCAGTGGTGAATGTGCCCCCTCAAGGCGGACGTAAGCATCCGGATCAGAAGATGATACCGGTGAATACAAAAAATATCCTCTTCATCTGTGGCGGAGCATTCGATGGCATCGAGAAAAAGATAGCCCAGCGCTTGAACACCCATGTGGTAGGATATAACGCTGTGTCCAACACCAGCAAGATTGATAAGGACAACATGATGCAATACATAGCACCGCAGGACTTGAAGTCGTTTGGCTTGATTCCTGAGATTATCGGTCGTTTGCCGGTTCTTACTTATCTGAATCCGTTGGATAGAGCAGCCTTGCGCAGCATCCTCACCGAGCCGAAGAACTCCATCATCAAACAATATGTGAAGTTGTTCGAGATGGATGGGGTGACCCTTACTTTCCAACCCGAGGTTTATGAGTATATCGTGGACAAGGCTGTGGAGTATAAACTGGGTGCCCGTGGATTGCGCTCCATCGTTGAAACCATCATGATGGATGTCATGTTTGAACTGCCTTCCTCACCGGATGAGGATGCGTACGAAGTGACACTTGACTATGCAAAAAGGCAATTGGGTAAGGCCAATTTGTCGCGTTTGCAGAGCGTTTAAGGCGTCAGAAATGGAAAGTTTTGCCTTTTTTTATAAAAAAGTGGCAAAAAGCTATGGATATATGAGAAGTTGTTTATAACTTTGTTTGCTGGCAATTCTATAAAGCAAATGCCGCATAGGATAAAATGTCAAAATAATACTGTATTTGTATGGCTGAAAAAACGAATTTGACGGAGTGTTTGAAGAGATACTTTGGGTTTGATACCTTCAAAGGTGACCAAGAAGCTATCATCCGCAATGTGCTTGAAGGCAATGATACTTTTGTATTGATGCCTACGGGTGGTGGAAAATCATTGTGCTACCAGTTGCCCTCATTGATAATGGACGGGGTGGCCATCGTGATATCCCCTCTGATAGCGCTGATGAAGAATCAGGTTGATGCTATGCGCAACATGAGCGAGGAAGACGGATTGGCTCACTTTATCAATTCTTCCCTCAACAAGAGCGCGATTGATGCAGTGAAGGCTGACATCCTGTCTGGCAAGACCAAATTGCTGTACGTGGCGCCTGAGTCATTGACTAAGGAAGAGTACGTGGAGTTCTTCCGCACCATCAAGATTTCATTTTATGCGGTGGACGAAGCCCATTGTATCTCGGAGTGGGGACATGACTTCCGTCCTGAATACCGACGGATTCGCCCTATTATCAATGAGATAGGTAAAGCTCCGTTGATAGCCCTTACGGCAACGGCTACGGACAAGGTGCGCGGTGACATCAAGAAGAATTTGGGCATGTTGGATGCCAAGGAATTCAAATCGTCCTTCAACCGTCCGAATCTTTATTACGAAGTACGTCCGAAAACAAAGCAGATAGACAAGGAGATAATCAAATATATCAAGGCAAACCCTGGAAAGTCAGGCATCATCTATTGCCTGAGCCGGAAGAAAGTGGAAGAGCTGGCAGAAGTGTTGCAAGCCAATGACATCAATGCACGTGCTTACCATGCAGGTATGGACTCAGCAACCCGTTCTGCCACACAGGACGATTTCCTGATGGAGCAGATAGATGTCATTGTGGCTACTATAGCCTTTGGTATGGGTATTGACAAACCGGATGTCCGCTATGTCATTCATTATGATATACCCAAGAGCCTTGAAGGCTATTACCAGGAGACCGGTCGTGCCGGTCGTGATGGAGGAGAAGGGGTTTGTCTCACTTTCTATTCGAATAAAGACCTCCAGAAACTGGAGAAGTTCATGGAGGGAAAACCTGTGGCCGAACAGGATATAGGCCGACAACTCCTGCAGGAGACAGCGGCTTATGCTGAATCCTCTGTGTGTCGCCGTAAACTATTGTTGCATTATTTTGGTGAAGTGTATACAGAGGATAATTGTGGTAATTGTGACAACTGTTTAAATCCCAAGAAACAAGTGGAAGCAAAGGAATCATTGTGTGCCGTGATAGAAACTATCTTGGCCGTAAAAGAAAATTTCAAGACTGATTATATTATAGATGTATTGTTGGGTAAGGAAACCAACGATGTGCTGGCTCAAAAGCATGATGAATTGGAAGTCTTCGGATCGGGTATGGGTGAAGAGGACAAGCTGTGGAATGCCGTCATTCGTCAGGCTTTGATTGCCGGATACCTGAAGAAAGATGTCGAAAACTACGGATTGTTGAAGGTGACGAAGGAAGGACATAAGTTCCTCAAGTCGCCCAAATCCTTTAAGATTACCGAGGATAACGATTTTGATGAAGAGGAGGAAGAAGCTCCCTCACGCAGTGGAGGCTCGTGTGCTGTAGATCCGGCACTGTACTCCATGTTGAAAGACCTTCGCAAGAAACTCTCCAAGCAGTTGGAAGTTCCTCCTTATGTCATCTTCCAGGATCCATCTTTGGAGGCTATGGCTACCATTTATCCGGTCACACTCGAAGAACTTCAGAATATCCCGGGCGTAGGTGCCGGCAAGGCCAAACGGTATGGTGAGGAGTTCTGTCGCTTGATTAAACGCCATTGTGAGGAAAATGAGATAGAGCGTCCCGAAGATTTGCGTGTACGCACTGTTGCTAACAAATCCAAACTGAAGGTTTCCATCATCCAGAGCATTGACCGTAAGGTTGCACTTGATGACATTGCCGTGGCAAAGGGCATCGATTTCTGTGATTTGTTGGACGAGGTGGAAGCCATCGTCTATTCAGGAACCAAATTGAATATCGACTATTTCCTCGATGAAGTGATGGATGAAGACCATCTGGAGGATATCTATGATTACTTTAAGGAATCTACTACTGATAGCCTTGATGAAGCATTCGATGAACTGGGCGATGACTATACCGAAGATGAAATCCGTCTCGTCCGCATCAAGTTCATCTCTGAAATGGCGAATTGATAATTTTGATATCTGAGTTCAAAGCTCAAGGTTCAAGGTTTATAGTTCAAGGTTCAAAGTTTAAGGTCAGGAATGTGTTTTTCGGGCCCTGAACTTTGAACCTTGAACTTTTTATTCAAAATCCGTGCCTAATTTCATTAAATTCTTTGTGCAAATCCGAGAAAATGCGTAAATTTGCACGCAATAAATTTTAAAGCATTTATAACCTATGTCATTTATTGCAGATAAAATCGTAATGGATGGATTGACATACGATGATGTATTGTTGATTCCTGCTTATTCCGAAGTATTGCCCCGCACGGTAGAACTCTCTACCAAGTTTTCACGCAACATCGACCTGAAGATTCCCTTCGTGACCGCCGCTATGGACACCGTCACTGAGGCTAAGATGGCTATAGCCATTGCCCGCGAAGGAGGCATAGGCGTTATTCATAAGAATATGTCCATCGAGGAGCAGGCCCGTCAGGTGGCCATCGTCAAGCGTGCCGAGAATGGTATGATTTACGACCCCGTCACCATCAAGCGTGGTTCTACCGTGAAGGATGCCCTTGCCCTGATGGCCGAATATCACATCGGAGGTATCCCTGTGGTGGACGATGACAAGCAGCTGGTAGGCATCGTCACCAACCGTGACCTCCGTTTCGAGCGCGACTTGGACAAGCATATCGATGAAGTGATGACTAGTGAACACATCATCACCGCCCATCCCGGTACAGATATGGAGACCGCCTCACAAATCCTGCAGGAAAACAAGATAGAAAAACTCCCCGTAGTGGATGCCGATGGCAGACTTGTCGGTCTCATTACCTATAAAGATATTACCAAGGCCAAGGACAAACCCATGGCTTGTAAGGACAGCAAAGGCCGTCTGCGTGTCGCTGCCGGTGTAGGTGTTACAGCTGACACTTTCGACCGTATGCAGGCATTGGTTGATGCAGGTGCCGATGCTATTGTCATCGATACCGCCCACGGCCATTCAAAAGGTGTGATTGAAAAATTGAAGGAGGCCAAAAAACGCTTCCCAGGTATTGACATTGTAGTAGGAAACATTGCTACAGGTGAAGCTGCCAAGATGTTGGTTGAGGCTGGTGCTGATGCCGTAAAGGTTGGTATCGGTCCTGGTTCTATATGTACCACTCGTGTGGTTGCCGGTGTAGGTGTTCCCCAGTTGTCAGCCGTGTATGATGTAGCCAAG
>JAFXDL010000119.1 GCA_017516265.1 Bacteroidaceae bacterium | reverse complement strand
AGAACGACTATCTCCACCCCAATGCTAAGGGCTACGAGGCTATGGGAAACATCGTGGACCTCAACCTTTTCACAATTGACAAGCCGTTGAAGTGATTGTATATTGTGGAAAGTATCAATGCTCAAATCCTCCACAGGAAAGAGAGTATAACATACTATTTCCACACAAACAAAGAAAAAAAAATAACATAAAAGGAACGACCCATCTGAAAGAAGTACCCACTCCCCCTCCCTTGCGGAGGGGTAAGGGGGGAGGGTCTTACATACAATGAAAAAACTTTTCTTCATAATGATATGCCTGCTGGCCGTTCTCATAACCAAAGCTGAGGACGGTAGCAGACTTTGGTTGCGCTACGACACCCTGCGCACCGCTCAAGTGACAGGTGCCGAAGGCAAAGCTTCGGAAGTGCTGAAACTGTACTACGACGGCAAGCAAGTGGCGCTGAACCTCGATGCCACCATGCCTGCCAACGACGGATACACCATTGCCGGTGACAAGGAGAAAGCCACTATCAGTGCCCGCACCGAAGCAGGATTGCTCTACGGAGCCTTTGCACTATTGCGTGGCGAGAGTGGAAGTTCTGCCCCCTATTTCGGATTGCGCCTGCTCAACCATTGGGACAATCTGGACGGCTCCATCGAACGTGGTTATGCCGGCGAAAGCATCTTTTGGAATGAACGTCTGGAGATTGACCCGCAACTGATTGAGGCATACGCCATGGCCAATGCCTCCATCGGCATCAATGGCACGGTGCTCAACAATGTGAATGCCTCGCCCAAGATGCTGACGACTGTATATATAAATAAGGTACGCGAGATTGCCGACCTCCTCCGTCCTTGGGGCATACGGGTCTATATCTCTGTCAACTTCGGTTCGCCCAAGGCTTTGGGCGACTTGGATACAGCCGACCCCTTGAACAAGAAAGTACGCCGCTGGTGGAAACAGAAGGTAGCCGACATTTACAAGGTTATCCCCGACTTTGGCGGATTCCTGGTGAAGGCCAACTCCGAAGGCCAACCCGGCCCGTTTGACTACAACCGCACCCATGCCGATGGGGCCAACATGCTGGCCGATGCACTGAAACCTCATGGGGGTATCGTCATGTGGCGAAGCTTTGTCTATGGAGCCAAGCACAAGGGTGAAGACCGTGTGATGCAGGCAGTATCGGAGTTCAAGCCTCACGATGGTGAGTTCCGCGACAATGTCATCCTGCAATCCAAGAACGGCCCGCTCGACTTCCAACCCCGCGAGCCATACGCTCCCATCTTCGACCAGATGAAGAACACCCAGCAGATGGCCGAACTACAGATTACTCAAGAGTACTTGGGACATAGCCAGCAACTGGTATTCCTGGCTCCCATGTGGGAAGAGTTCTTCTCATTCGTCGCCCCCTCCAAACTGAAGGGTATTGCCGGAGTGGCCAACATCGGACTCGACACCAACTGGTGCGGACACCATTTCGCACAAGCCAACTGGTATGCCTTCGGTCGTTTGGCTTGGAATCCGAAGATGACCTCGAAAGAGATTGCCGACGAATGGTTGAAGCAAAGCTTCGGAGGTGAAGAGCAAAGAGTGAAGAGTGAAGAAGCAAGAGGAAACGAGAGACGCTTCCGCAAGGAGAACGGTAGCCAACAGAGACGTATCAGACGCACCCCCTTCAAGGATGTCTATGCATCACTGCTCGACATGATGCTCCGTAGCCGTGAAGCCTGTGTGGATTACATGATGCCTATCGGCTTGCACCATATCTTCAAGTTCGACCACCACTACGGCCCCCAACCCGACGGGTTCATCGCCAGCTATCCGCTCGAATGGTGTCCCGTCTATTATCACCAGGCCGACAAGGAGGGTGTAGGTTTCGACCGTACCTCTCGTGGAAGTGGTGCCACCCTGCAATACCCCGAGCCGTATCGCACCCAGTACGACAATCTGGCCACTTGCCCCGAAGAGTACCTCCTCTGGTTTCACCACGTGCCCTGGACGCACAAGATGAAGAGTGGGCGCACGCTCATGGAAGAGATGGAGTACCGCTACCAGCGTGGGGTCAACGAAGTGATAGACTTCATTGCCATCTGGCAACAGGCCAAGCCTTACATCGACGCCCAACGTTGGCAGGAGGTGAACGACCGCCTCACCACCCAACTCATCGATGCCCGCGAATGGCAACAGGTGTGCACCAAGTATTTCAGCAGCTTCACCCGATAAGTGAAAACAGACTAAGACCATCAATTAGACATACGGACGTTGAGCCTCTACAAGATATCCATCTTACACGTGCTCAACGTCCGTATGTTGGTTTATGCGTACTTTTCTGGTGTAAACCAAACTTATGATTAAGTAACATTAGTGTCCGCTAAACACCAATAATACCCTATCCTTGAATATCTCAGATATGGGTAAGCCCTCTTTTATGCAGAACTGACGGTCTCTGTCATCCTGAGCGAAGTCGAAGGATCTACAAGCAAAACATTTTATAATACTCTGACTGATAGACCCTTCGACTACGCTCAGGGTGACAGATACAGCATGAACCGTGAAGCCAACATAACCGTAAAAGTTTTAGCGGACACTAATAATTAAGTAAAAACAAGTCTACGATAACTAAAAATAATGTAAGACTTCTCTTCTTACTCAATTTTCCCCTTGGAGGGAATCAGAGTGGCTTCTCATCGTACCTCAAACTCGCCCGCCACGTGGAGGTTGGAGAGGAAATAGACCATGCCGACGTAGTAGCGCCATTTGCCTGTAGGCGGACGGACGTCCCAAAGGCGTTGCACGTATTCGCGGGCCAACGCTCTGTCCGCTTCACACGGGCTATCTGCCAAGGCAAAGGCTCCTACGGCATTGGCTCCGGCCATACCCTCGGTATAGACATCAGCAGCTCCCGAACCATCGAGATTGAACTGGCCATGGCGGAAGCCATCGCGCTTGAAGAAGGTGAGCAGGCGACGCATCATCAAGCGCTGACGCTCCTTGTCCTTCCCTGTGAGGTAGTAGTCCATCCCCACGTTCATGGCGCAACGGATGGCATCGTACTGATAGCGCGAGGTGTTGTAGAAGAACTCCGGGCGCTCGTAGGGCGTACCATCGAACAGGCAATAGTCGGGGAAAAGCCCTGTCACCGAGTCGGCCGAGGCAAAGAGCAACCAACGGGCACGCTCGGCAGCTTCGCTCCAGAAGACGTTGTTCGTATCGGCCTTCTCAGCCCACACCTCCAAGAAGGCAGGCAGGCAATACGAGGGGTCGCTGTACCAATGCACCTCTTCGTTGGGCACGAAGGTGACGAGCCTGGAATCCACATCGTAGAGGTTATAGACACCCGTCCGCGGACCGTCCTTCGACTGGGCCTTGCGTAGCAGGGCATCGGCTTCGCGGGCATAGCGCGGTTCGCCCCACTTCTCGGAGGCGATATAGAGGGCGGTGGCAAAATAAATCTCGCCATCCGAGGCATTGCTGGTGCCTATCTGAGAGCCATCGAGGCCACATTGCCAACAGAAGTATCCGTCCCAAGGCCCGTCGGAGGGATAGGCCATGTAGCGCTTGGCCCATCGCCACAGGCGGTCAAAGACATCGCGCTTGTCCAGCTGCACGCTTATCATCATGCCGTATGACATGCCTTCGGAGCGCACATCGTTGTTGCCCGTATCGAGGATGATGCCCATCGAGTCGCCCACCTCGTAATAGACGGTGCTTTCGCCATCGGCTTCGTATCGGCTCAGGTCACCGGGGGTGAAGAAGTGGCTCCACAGGCTATCCATGCGGGCCTGCACCTCGGCATCACTCTTGCCCAAGAGCGAAGCAAAAAGGTTGTTGGAAGCCGGCTCACCGGCCACTTGTTTCTCACTACACGATGTCAAAGTGGTCATGCCCACCACGGCCATCAGTGCCCACAGGGACACACATTGACGAAGGGTTGATTGAAGGGTCATTATATTATTTGTTTTAAATTCAGATGTCACAAGTTGAACTTTCTGACAGGAAAAAGAGAGTTCACCTATCGGAAATGCGTTACGCCTGATTGCAAAGATAATCATTTTAGGGATAGATAGGGAAGATTTTCCGCAAAGTGAGATATTTATCGGCCCAAAAAGAGACGTATTCAAAAGAATTCCATTACATTTGCACCCGTCTATAACAAAAAATATACCATAATCATGAAAAATTGCACCAAGTTGTTCCTCACCCTAGGAATAGCATCCGCCATCGCTACGGCCGATGCACAGACATTCAAGTCGTTCACCACAACTGAAGAGGTCTGTTGGACTCAGGGTGCCAAAATGACTCTGAAAAGCAAGCCTTCCACACCCGCCATTCTGGAGGTCACAGGGGCGGAAGAGGGCACTGAATTCCGTGCTTGGGGAACCACCTTCAACGAACTCGACTGGGACGCCTTCAACCTGCTGACACGCGACGAGCAGGACGAGGTGATGCACAACCTCTTCTCCCCCACGGGCGACCTGCACTTCACCCACGGACGTGTGTCGATGAATGCCAACGACTATGCCCGCTCGTGGTACAGTTGTAGCGATGTGCCGGGCGACCTCGGCCTGCGCCACTTCAACATCGAGCGTGACAAGCGAAACATCATCCCCCTGGCACGTGCCGCACAGAAGTATTGCCCCCAGTTGCAACTCTTCATGAGCCCGTGGAGTCCGCCGACGTGGATGAAAATCAATCAGGACTACCCCGTGGTACCCAGCCAGCATAACACCATGGATCCGCGCCAAGGATACCTTCTGTATATGGACGACGGGCGTGCGCTGAACCCCGACGAGATGAAGCTCCTAGGCGACCGAAACGGAGTGTTTCCCCGCCGGTTGGCTTCGCAGGACTTCTTCATACAGGACCCGCGCTACCTGCAATGCTATGCCGAGATGTTCTGCCGGTTCATCGACCTCTATGCCGAGCAGGGATTGCCCATCACGAAGGTGATGTATCAGAACGAGGCCTACTCCTACACCCCCTACCCGGGTTGTGCATGGACGGCCGAGGGGACCTTGCGCTTCAACAATGAATACCTGGCCCCCATCCTGGCCAAGCACCACCCCGAGGTGGAATTGTGGATAGGCACTTTCAATACGAACCGGCTGGATTATGTGGAAAAGATACTGGACGACCCCACCCTACAGAAGAACGTGAAGGGAGTGGGCACCCAGTGGGAATGCCGCAACAATCTGCCCCAACTACGCAAGCGCTACCCCAACCTGCGCTTCATGCAATCCGAGAGTGAGTGCGGAAACGGTTCGATGGATTGGGCCGCTGGCGAACACACCTTCTTCCTGCTATCGGACAATCTGGGCAACGGATGCGAGGAGTACTACAATTGGAACTTCATCCTCACCGACAATGGCGAATCGCCCTGGGGATGGAAGCAGAATGCACTCATCCAAGTGGATAGCAAGACACGAAAGATGCGCTACACGGCCGAATACTATGCCTACAAGCACTTCAGCCACTTCATTTCAGCAGGCACAAGAGTCATCGGATATAGCGGACGCCAGCATAGCGACACCCCGATAATCGTCTGCAAAAAGGGAGAAAAGCAATACATCATCACGGCAGGAAACTTCAGCAACGAAGCGAAGAGCGTGAGCGTGAAGATTGCGGACAAATACCTCAACCTTACGCTCAAGCCCCACTCGTTCAACACATTTGTAAATTAAAGGAGAGAAATGAAAGTCAAAAATAAATTTAGGCACGGATTTTTCGCTTTGCTCAAGGGAACTCCACGGATTAACGCGGATTTATATTTCATTTTTACACCCGAACGGGTATAATTTATTATTAGTGTAATCCGTGCCTAAAAAAAACAAAAAGGAATCATTTTGACACACCCTCCTCACAAAGAGAGTGCGTGTAGAAGAGAGAGAGAGAGAAGAAAAACAGGAGAAGAGGGGGAAAAGTATAGCCCCTCACCTGCGCTAGAGCACTCCCGAGCGCACCCGGCTGAGGGTTTCGGGGGTCATTTGCAGGAAGGAGGCAATGTGTATCAATGGGGCACGTTTCACTATTTCGGGGTGGCGCTCCATGAGGAGGCGGTAGCGGTCGTGTGCCGTCTCGAAGCGCATGTCGTCGGCCTTTTCCTGAGAGACGAGCAGAGAGTATTCGAAGATTTTGCGATAGAAGAGCTCGATGTCGCGCGATTGCTCCGTGATGCGGTTGAAGTCCTCCTTCTTGATGCGCCAGATGAGGGACGGCTCCAGTGCTTCGGCCATCAGGCGCGTAGGCTCCTGGCGCAGGTAGCTTTCGAGGCAGATGACCACATTTCCCTCGTAGGAGATATGCTCCGTCAGGTCGCGCTTGTTCTTGAAGTAGAACTGGCGCACCAGTCCCTTCTCCACGTAGTGGATATAGTCGGCCACGTCGCCCTCCTTGATGAACACTTCGCCCTTGGCCAGCTTCAATGGCTCCATCACAAGCGACAGTATTCGGATGTCCTCGGGCGACAGGTGGCGGTATTTTTCGGTAAACTGTTTGGCTATTTCGTATCGTTTTTCCATGGGTATGATTGTTATTTTTTTTGGGGGGCTAGATTTTCTAGATTTTCTAGAGTCTCTAGAGTCTCTAGAGTTTCCAGTTCTCTAGATTTTATAGAATTTCTCACTAGCAGTCCTCACTCTAGTCCAGTTTCAGCACGGCAAGGAATGCCTTTTGCGGCACCTCCACGTTGCCAATCTGCTTCATGCGCTTCTTTCCCTTCTTCTGCTTTTCCAGGAGCTTTCGTTTACGGCTCACGTCGCCACCGTAGCACTTGGCGGTCACGTCCTTGCGCACCTGCTTGATGGTCTCGCGGGCAATGATTTTGGCACCGATAGCGGCCTGTATGGCGATGTCGAACTGTTGGCGCGGAATCAGTTCCTTCAGCTTCTCACACATGCGGCGTCCGAAATTCTCGGCATTGTCGAAGTGTGTCAGGGTCGAAAGGGCATCCACGGGCTCTCCGTTGAGCAGGATGTCCAACTTCACCAGTTTCGAGGGGCGGAAGCCGTTCATGTGGTAGTCAAACGAGGCATAACCCTTGGAGATGCTCTTCAGCTTGTCGTAGAAGTCGATAACGATTTCGCCCAAGGGGATGTCGTAGAAGATTTCCACGCGGTTTCCCGAGATGTACTCCTGCTTCACCAGCTCGCCACGCTTGCCCAGGCAGAGGGTCATGATGGGGCCAATGTAGTTGGTGGTGGTGATGACCGAGGCACGGATATAGGGCTCCTCGATGTGGTCGATGAGGGTGATGTCGGGCATTCCCGAGGGGTTATGCACCTCTTTGCATCCGCCCTGTTTGTCAAATATCCGATACGAAACGTTGGGCACCGTGGTGATGACACTCATGTCAAACTCGCGGTCGAGGCGCTCCTGGATAATCTCCATGTGCAGCAGGCCCAGGAATCCACATCGGAATCCGAATCCCAGTGCCACCGACGACTCGGGCTGGAAGGTCAGCGAAGCATCGTTCAGCTGGAGTTTTTCGAGCGAGGCACGCAGGTTTTCGTAGTCCTCGGCTTCGATGGGATAGACACCGGCAAACACCATGGGCTTCACCTCCTCGAATCCATCGATGGCCTTGTCGCAAGGGCGTGCAATGTGGGTGATGGTATCGCCCACCTTCACCTCCTTCGAGGTCTTGATGCCCGAGATGATGTAGCCCACATCGCCCGTGCGAAGTTCGTTGCGGGGCACCATGTCCATCTTCAACACACCTATTTCGTCCGCGTCATACTCTTTACCCGTATTGAAGAACTTTACCTTATCTCCCTTGCGGAGCACACCGTTCGTAATCTTGAAATAGGCAATAATTCCACGGAAAGAATTGAACACCGAGTCGAAGATGAGCGCCTGCAAGGGAGCCTCCTCGTCGCCTACGGGGTGCGGCACACGCTCCACGATGGCCTGCAGGATTTCCTCCACACCCATGCCCGTCTTTCCCGATGCGCGGATAATCTCTTCGCGCTTGCATCCGAGCAAGTCCACGATTTCGTCCTCCACCTCGTCGGGCATGGCACTGTCCATGTCACACTTGTTCATCACGGGGATGATTTCCAGGTCGTGCTCCAGCGCCATGTAGAGGTTGCTGATGGTCTGAGCCTGCACACCCTGCGACGCATCCACAATGAGCAGCGCCCCCTCGCAAGCGGCAATCGAGCGCGATACCTCGTAGGAGAAGTCCACGTGTCCCGGAGTGTCAATCAGGTTCAGGATGTATTTCTCCCCCTGGTAGGTATATTCCATCTGTATGGCATGGCTCTTGATGGTGATGCCTCGCTCTTGCTCCAGGTCCATATTGTCGAGCATCTGTCCCTGAGTCACTTGGATGGTTTTCGTATATTCGAGCAGACGGTCGGCCAAGGTCGATTTACCGTGGTCGATGTGTGCGATGATGCAGAAGTTTCTTATATTTTTCATTGAAATGATGTATGTATCCCTATTTTAGTTTTTCGCAAACCCAACTTTCTGGAGTCACTCCCCGAGCTCCTGCAACTTCTCCATTTGCAAAAGTTGAGTACCCTATTAACAATGTGCAAAGATAGTGATTTTTTGCGAAATTCGGAAAAAAGAAGAGCGAAAATTTCATCCTTCTCACTTCTTTTTTAGGAGATAAAAAACGCAAAGGCACGGAGATGTAGAAATTATCTGGAGAAGCACGCGCCCACAGGCTACTTGGTCGAAAATCTGCCAATAGCCAATCATACCACAAATGCACTCCGCTCTTTGGAACATATTCAATGTGCAACAATCATTGACCTACCGCAGAAAATATTTGTCGTCATACATAGCACCACGAACAGTTCAAAGCAGGTAGACATGTTCTGTTTTATTACCGCCTTATAAAAGCTTCCCGTATCACAATTTACGAGGATTGTTTCTGCAATATGGGAGGATAATCGCACCGCAAAGGGATGGCTCAACTTTTTACACGGGTAACAGAAGAGGGCATTGGCAATGAATTTTTTTTGGTGCGTGCAAAAGAAAATTCTCTCAGATTTTGAAGAAAATCAAAATAAGTATTGTCACCGTGATTGCTGAAACTCTGCCCCGAGGGCTATTACAGTTATTACAGATTACAGT
>JAFXDL010000118.1 GCA_017516265.1 Bacteroidaceae bacterium | reverse complement strand
TTGACATAGTTTTCTTTGTTATTTATTTGTTAATTAGGAGACCCACCTGATTCCTCCCTGTGAGGGAGGACTTAAAGAATTCTTGGCTACTAGCCAATCCCCTCCCTCACAGGGAGGGTTAGGGTGGGTCCGTTATTCTTTAGCAGCAAGCACCGCAGCCCATCAGGCTCTTCACATAGAAAGCAATCACAACAGCAGCAAAGCCCAATACTACGATAGTAGTGTAAATCTTAGAGATGCAGATCCAACGGTTCAACCATACCTGGTTGTTCCATCCCAAGGTCTGCATTGCACTCCAGAAACCGTGGTTCAGGTGGAACCAGAGGGCTGCCAACCATACAAGGTAAAGTACTACGTTGATAATGCAGCTGAATGTTGCCTGAATGTGGTACACACCATTGGTCACATTAGCCATCGTCGCAACATCCACGTGAGCACCGCTCATGTGCATGATTTCGGGCAACTGCATCTTAGCCCAGAAGTGTGCCAAGTGCAAGCCAAGACCCACAATGACGATAATACCCAGGACGAGCATGTTCTGTGATGCCCATTCCACTTTGTCTTTGCGACGTTCAGTCACAGCATAGCGTTCGCTACCACGGGCCTTGCGATTCTGTATCGTCAGCCAGAAAGCATAGATAATGTGAATCACAAACAAGGCTGCAAGGCCGGCTGTAGCCACCAGCGCATACCAGTTGGCACCCAAGAACTTACAAATCATGTTGTAGCCCTCGGCAGAAATCAGTGCCACCAAGTTCATAGCCATGTGAAACGTCAGAAACAGGATAAGAGCAACACCCGTAACGGACATTACCACTTTCCTTCCTACAGTTGAATTACTTAACCACATAGTTTTTTGTTTTTTGGTTTTGATTATTAGTAAATTATTAATTAGTTATTTCTCCCTTTCTCTCACCATAGGATACAGTGAGGGCATAGAATAGGCTGCAAATTTAAAGGAAATAAAGGGAAGGAGCAAGCAATTAACGAAAAATTTCTGTATTCCTCGCATTTTCCACCTCAGTGTGCGTTAACAAAGGTTCAAATAAAAGCATAATCGCAACTGTCCTGCGATTCTTTTCTCCCAAACACAGAGACATCGAGCCGCTGAGTTTAATCAAGGATGTTTCCGCCGGACAGTTGCGATTATCTGTACAAATTTTGGGCATTACCACTCCAAGCTCACTCCACCCATGAAGGTAGCTTTGGGCATGGGGAAACCATGGTTGACTTCGTAGCGCTGTCCCAACAAGTTCTCACCCTTGGCAAAGAGGGTGGCGATAGGGCTCAGACGATAATTGGCCGTAAGGTTCCACAAGAGGAAATCTTCGGTCTCTTCCGCATTGCCCACAGCGATATAGAGTCCGGCCACATATTGCACACCGGTGGTAAGGCTGAAGGGGCCATAGTGGGTATGTGCCCCCACGTATGCCTTGTGCTCAGGAGCCGCAATGACGGGGTGCTCCATGTGCAACAGGCTATAGTTGGCATTCAACTTCCAATGAGAGGACAAGCGATAGTCGGCCGAAAGTTCAAGTCCGCAGTTCTCCACCTCATCGATATTGGTGTTCAGGGGCTTTCCACCCTCACGGACAAGCATGATAAGGTTTTCACCCGTGATATAGAAGAGGTTGGCTCCCACGTGGAGGTCACCATCGAGAAGCATCTGTTTGTATCCGATTTCATAATTGAGGGTACGTTCGGGCTTCAGGTTGGGATTCTGTGGAGGATACATGTACATTTCGCGCATCGTAGGATTGCGGAATCCCTTGCTCACCATCGCCTTCAACTCTATCTCGTGAGGCAGGCTGAAGGCCAGTCCGCCCTGAGGCACCAACTCAGTGCCCACCTGTGTGTGGTGGTCAACGCGCAATCCGGCATTGAGCGATAGCCAGTCGGTCAGGCGTTGTTGCACATCGATGTAACCGGCCAGCTCATCCTCCGTCTTGTCGGCAATCAGCGTTTCTGCATGAGAGAGACGGTCTTCATTCCAGGCATGTCCGCCAAAGTGCATCCAGTCGGCCCCTACCGTCGTGCGGTTTCCTGTGAAGAGTGAGAAACTCTGATAGAGCGACACACCTGCCATCAGGTCGTCATGCATATAGAGGGTGGTGCGTGGCGAACCACCGGCATTGTATCCGTCGTTCACCTCGTGGTGTCCCCAATTGTAATAGGCACGGATGGCTCCCGAACTGTACCCATAGCGGTTGGTCAGCGCCACGGAGGCCATACCACGCGTCACCTGCTGGTCGTTGTCGATAAGCGGAGCGCTCACCTCACCGGGATTCTCGGCATCAAAGTAGGTGATGTTCACATCGCCCATGGCCTGCCAATGTTCGCTGAGGTCGTATCCCAACTTGAGGAATCCGGCATACTGTTCAAAGGTGTTGTCGGGACGGTGTCCGTCAGTGCGTCCATAGTTCAGCCCGATGATGGACGAGAACTTGCCCTTGCGGATGCGCTGGGTCAGTTCCCCCTGCACCGTACCGTAGGAACCGGCGGAAAGGCGGATGTGGCTCTTCGCGCCGTCCTCCTTCATCTGTCGGGTAACGATGTTCACCACACCTCCCATGGCATTGGAGCCATACAGAGCCGAGGCCGGTCCCCGAAGCACCTCCACACGCTCGGCCAGCATCGTCTGGTAAGCATCGGCAATGGAGTGACCATAGAGACCTGCATATTGGGGCATACCGTCAATCAGCACCAGCACTCCGGCATTGGGACTGCTCCCGCCCACTCCGCGCAAGGTGAAAGTTCCGGCCGCACCGTTTGACACACCATAGCCCAACACGCCCCGACTGGTCGTAAAGAGCCCCGGCACCTGTTCGTTCAGTGTAGGCAGGATGGACGAGCGGTGTTGCTCCGTCAGTTTATCATGCGAAAGGGTGGTTACCGTCATGGGCAAGTGGCGCACATCAGTTTCGTGGCGCGTGCCGGTAACTACAATATTGTCCAACAGAATACTGTCGTTCAATTGCGCTGAAGCCACGCCTGGCAATGCCATGACCATCATCAGCAGACAGATAGGTTTGTAGTGTTTCATATTCATTATAATTATTCCTTATTTTTCCTCATACTCGCGATATATGTCGCCCAATTCTTCCAACACCTTTTCTTCCAACACATAGCCACTCAGGCGGTTGTCAAGCTCCAGCATACCTTCGGCCACGAAGGCTGCTACACGTTTGGCGCCCTTTTCCATCATGTGGGTATCGTCGGCAATGCCATCGGGTTTGAAGGGGTCGATGCCCGGCCCCAAGTAGCGGTAATAGGGTTTCGAAGCCTCATCGCCAATAGTCACCACAAAGTCGCGCGTCTTCTGGTGGCAATCAATCAGCATCACGTCCATCTCCTTAGCCAACCGGCGCACAATGCCCGGATAGCCCTTCAGACGGTCGTCCACCAACAACCCTTTCTGAAAAGTGCGTTGCACCATCGAGGTGAGCAACACCGGTGTGGCGCCCTTTGCCCTCACCTCGTTGATCATCCGTATCAGATTGGCCTTGTAGTCGGCATACGAAGCATGGCGCTGGGGATTCCGCGAAGCATCGTTGTGTCCGAACTGAATGAACACATAGTCCCCCTTCTTGACATCGGCTATCAGCTTGTCCCAAATGCCATCGGCAATGAAGCTCTTGGTACTACGTCCGCCACGGGCACGTATGTCCATTTTCACATCATCGTTGAGGTATTGCGGCAACATCTGTGCCCATCCGCGGATGTATCCCTTCTTCTCTTGGGTAGCATACTCTGTGGTGGAGTCGCCCGCCATAAAGATGGTACGTTGGGTGTGGCACGAGGCCAACATCATGGCCGTCATCAAAAGCAGGCCTTGCAGTTTCATTCTTCTTTTCATAATCCAATGGGTTAAGCGTGTGTGCAAAAGTAAAGGATATTATCAACGCACACAAACAAAATGAAAAGAAAATGTAAATTCTACCACAACATCCACGAAATGAAATTATTTTTGCCTCTCCATTGAACGGATGGACGATATGAGTGTATGCAATGACAGAACGTTCTGAAACAAAAATCAGTCATTAACAGAAAAAGAATCAGAGAAAGAAATGAAACATCAGACTATCGGAATCCTTCTCGGCATAGGATTGCTGACCGGGAGCATAGCATGGGCGACAAACCGCAACGCAACACAAAAGGTGGAACTAGAAAACATCGTTTCGCCCACCAAAGTAGAATACGACTCCGTCTGGTACGCCCGACAAGCGGAAGGATGGGCCAAAGAAATCAAGAAGAATCCCAAGAATGAGAATGCATGGCTGAACTATTATCTGGCAAGTAAATATCAGTTGACATGGTTCAACTCAAGTCCCTACTACAACAAACGCGCCACAAAGGATGCCATGAATTTTCTGAACGGAATCATTGCCAATATGGAAAAGAACATCCCCGACACACACACGCCAAATATGCTGAAATACTTCCAAAGCGGATGGAATGACAAATACAAAGCAGGCATGATGCGAGCCATCGCCCAAAAACCAGACGAATTGCGATTCTTCCCCGAATATGCCGCTTTTATGCTAAGGGAAAATATGGAGAAGGAACTGACCAGACTTTGCCAAAAGATGTACGAAAGCGGTGAATATTCACCCGCATTGCTCAACTATGCCTATAACGAATTGGCCGGATTGGAACCTGGTAGTATCCTGCTTGCGAACGGCGATGTGCCTATTTATTCCAAACTGCTCATTCAAAAAGGGAAAGGATTGTTTACCAACGTTCATGTTGTTGCATTATCTTTACTGTATCTCGATAATTATCGAGAAACCATATTCAACAAAATCGGGATTCCCCTCGAGCTAGCTCCTACAGACAAAGATGAAAAGGGAATGATTCGCCATATTATCCAACATAGCAAACACCCCGTCTATTTTTCAATAAATAATGCCTTCCCTAAAGAAGAATTAAAGGACAGCCTCTATTCCGAAGGACTCGTCATGCGCTATTCGGCCAAGCCGTACGACAACATCTCCATCAAAAGGCGGAATTACGAGAAAAGATATTTGCTTGACTATCTGCAGGAATCATTTTCTCCCGAACGCTATACGACTTCGGCCGACGGGTTGAAGCTGAATTACGTAGTGGTATTCCAATCACTGCTCAAGCACTATCGCGAAGCGGGCGATGAGGCACGACTGAAAGAGTTGTACCAACTACTGGAAAAGGTGATAGACAATGTAGAACTGACTCCCGAAAGACGGGAAGGGTATATGAACTTCATCAACGAAGCGTATGAAGGAAAATAACACCGACGAACAACTGATGCAACTCATCGGGCAAGGCAATCAGGAGGCTTTCCACCAACTGTACGAACGCCATGCCCGACGGTTGCAGGGTTTCTTCCTCCGTATGCTGGCCTACGACGAGGAAAAGGCGAAGGACTTCACCCAGGAACTCTTCATAAAGGTGTACGAACAGAGTCCGCGCTTCAACGAAGAGAAAAGCCCCTTCACGACGTGGTTCTACAGCATGGCTTACAACCTCTGCAAAAACGAGTACCGCCACCAGAAAGTGGTGGAAGCATACAAGGCCGAACATCAGCTCAGGGATGAGCCTGCCTCATCCCTAGGAGAAGGCTACCTTAACACAGAGCTGATGTACGAGCATCTGCGGAGAGCCATCGCCACCCTACCTGCGGAGCAACGCACGGCCTTCACACTACGCTATCAGGAGGAACTCCCCGTGAAGGAGATTGCCCACATCCTGCAAGTGCCCGAAGGAACCATCAAATCGCGCCTGCACTACGCCCTGCTGAAGGTGCAGGAAGCGATGAAACCATTCAAATGAATCCCATCATCCCTAAAAACCATAGAAGATATGATAAACGACAATGAATTGAACAAACTGGA
>JAFXDL010000117.1 GCA_017516265.1 Bacteroidaceae bacterium | reverse complement strand
TGTACTGTTTTCTTGTCTTAATCATAAGGACACATTTTATTGTTACTAAATGTGTCTACCTATATCAGTATAAGACACATTACACAGATTCTTCCATAGGATGAATGAGGCAAAATCGGTTCATGCCTATAGAACATTTATGGGATGAATGACATACAGATACTGGTTCTACTCCCATTCTGTACTTCATGACGGTCTGACGAAGTACTGATTGAGCTCCTAACGAAGTACTGATTGAGCACCTAACGAAGCACTGATTGAGCACCTAATGAAGCACTGATTGAGAGGGTAACGGAGCACTGATTGAGAGGGGAGAGAGAAAGAGATGCCATTTCTAGACTAAAAGAGGATTCACTTCCCCTTCAATACAAGCCTTTACGGAATGAAAAAAGACCTCGTAACCGCATGAACTGCGATTACGAGGTTTCTCTGATTTTAGAGAGATGTGAGGAATCAATCCAACTCGCCTACGAATGTAGCTACGCCACGACCTTCGGTGTAAGCGATAGAAATCATGCCGTTGGTGAAGGTATATACACCGTAACCTTCTTCGTCGGTACCAGTCTGGGTGCAAGTGTAACCGGCTTCGGTATAGTAAGCGATGATGTCTTCGGTGCTGAGTTCTTCATTGTAGAGCAGAATCACTGAATCTACCAGACCGTCAGTGACTGTGAGGGCAACACCCATCAAGTTGGGGTTCTCTTCCATGAAGCATGCGTACATGCCACCCATATCACTGAACGCATCGGGATACTCTTCCTCGATTTCGGCAAAATCACCAAGCAGGAATGAGCTGACAGCATCGATGGGAGTGATTTCGTCCAAGGCTCCTCCTTCTGATTCAGCAGGCATGTTCAGAGAATTCATGTAAGTCACACTCTGATTGCCGGTAAGAGTAATGAGCAGAGTGGCTTCGGCTTGGTCCTCTGTATTACCATAGTTGTAGACATTGATGGAACCAATAACATTGCCTTCTTCATCGTATTCATCGGTTTTCTCCACTCCGTAGCTGTGGTACTTGCTCTTGAAGTAGGTATCGATGTCAACCTCTTTGTAGGCATCAGCCTTCAATTGTTCGATAGCCATATAAATGGTTTGATTGTCAGGATTGATAACCATGGTAAGCATCTCAACATTGGAAGTGACATTTTCGTACATGTAGAAATCACCAAACGACATGGTGGGTTCGGGATACTGACGGATCATTTCAGAATAACTGGCTCCAATCATCGTGGAGTAGTCCTCAAAACTGATGGTTGAAGGGGTCTGGACCTTGTCTTCTTCATCATCACTGCAGGCCGCAAAAAGTGTGGCAGCCAGCATCAGGAATAAACACATTTTCTGTTTCATAATAATTTTTTGTTTTTAAATGATTAATAAAAAAATATAGGTATCAATAATTCTGAGTCAACGTGGGATTGTAACGGACGGCATTGACGGGGAAGGGCATGACCCACAAGGAGGATTGGGGCTTCAGGGTGTAGGTGCCCAATGAACCCAAACGGTGGGTGACATCGGCACGATAGTCGGGCTCGGTGTTCCAACGCTTGCGGTCAAAGAAGTTGAAGGGGGTATCAAACTGCTCGACAAACTTGACCCGCTGAAGCTGTGTCATAGCCTCGTGCTCGGTGTGTGCCTGAAGGGGTTGACACTCCTCCACACGGAATTTACGGACAGCATTGACAAGGTCCATACCTTCATCAATCTGCCCTGTACGGATAAGACACTCAGCGGCAACATAGTGAAGTTGCTCGGAGGTCAAGCCATAAACATTGCAACAGGTTCCCCACCCCATGAACATGCGCACACCCTCGAGACCTGAAAACATCTTGCCATAGTCGAGACTCCAACCGACGGACTCGTAGTTGATGACATAGTCTCCAGCCTCGAACAGATTGCCAGCCTCTACGGTGAGCATGGTCATCGTGGGAGATACGCGTGCTGCACCTCCGATATAAAGGAAATTATTGGCAGTCTCGGCACCTTGTATCCACTCGCCCGTCTGTTTGATGACTGAACGGTCAAAGATGTGAGGACGCAGACGGATGGCCTCTTGGGCATAGGGAAGAGCCTCGGAATAGCGCTTCATCTGAAAAAGTACCATGGCACGCACCGCATTGCCCCAAGCACGGTCACCACGCATGAACTGGTCGCCACGGTCTTGTGGCAGAAGCTGTATGACCTGGTCACTACAGTCATCCAGTATGCACTGGAAGGTGGCTGCAAGGGAAAGTTTGACCTTCTGCTCGGTAACATCGGTATTGGTGACATAGGCTATACCACCATCAGTAACAGCGGTGGATGCATCATACTGGGGAGCATGGATGACGGCTGCCAAGAAGTGGAGCCAGGCACGCATCACACGGGCTTCGGCTACCAGGGGAGCTTTCCTAGACCCGTCGCCTGTAGCTTTGTCCATCTTGGTGATGACGGTGTTCATGTAGTTGATATACTTATAGATGTTGTTGTAACGCTCATCAACGGTAGTAAGTGTGGCACGGTCAACACTTTCATCGAAGGCCATGAGGGCATACTTGACAGTGTTCTTCTGGGAGAGCACGGCAGAAACCTGGTCGAAAGTACCCACACTCTCACCTGCAAGGATGCCGAGGTTATCTGAAGGGAAATCGCCCAACAGATATTCTTGATTCAAAAGCAACTCCAATTCGTCAACGGAAGAGAGGGTCACTTTGCCTTTGGGCGTAATATCAAGTTTGTCTTCACACGACGTGAGAACGGCCCCCAACATGAATTGGGAAATGACGAACAGCACTGTCAGACATTGTTTGTTCATATAGCTAATCATAATTTATGTTCCTTAAAAGTGGGGTCTAGAAATTGACGTTCAAACTCATGGTGTAGCTTCGCGGAGTCTTGAGGCTGATTTCACCTCCTGTGGGATTGCACGATTCGGGATCGATGCCCAAGCTGTTGCGTGTCCACGTGAAAAGGTTGTTAGCCTGGAGGCGCAAACGAAGGCTCTGCAAATGAAGAGGCCTGCAGACAGACTTTGGAAAATCGTAGCCAAGCACAACGGTGCGCAACTTGAGGTAGTCGGCAGGCACAACATTGGCATCGAGGTAGCGCGAACTACCCACCACATTGGTGGAGCCTGCATACCCATTAGCCGGATAACGATTGTCCGTAGAATTCCAATAGTTGAGGTAGCTCTTGGGGACGGCCTCTATCTCGCTCAACGAACGATAGCCATAAGAGGAACCTTCGTAGGTCCAATCGTCAACACGGGCACGCATCACATGGCCACCGTAGAAAGCAAACATGGCTGAAAGGGTGAAACCTTGCCAAGAAAGCTGAGGCATCAACGAGGCTGTTACCTTCGGGTCGAGCGAACCGCTATAGACAGCATCGGCAGGGGTAAACTCCTCGGTGTTGATGTCGGCATAGTGTATCTGGTCATTCGCATCGTACCAACCGAAATGCTGTATGCCCTCTATCTCCTTCATGCCGGCAAACCGATATGAAAAGAGAGAATGAACGGGATAGCCCTTGTGAAGGGTATATACCGCAAGGGCTTCGGCACCTGTAGCCACTTCATGGTTGACACTAGTCACTTCATTGTGATTGTAGGCGATGTTGAAATCGACATCCAAGCCTAACTGCTGAGCATTACGGGCTGGGATGATTTCGCCATTGAGCTGCAGTTCTACTCCACGGTTTACCATCTTGCCATTGTTGATGGTAAGTACCGACCAGCCTGTAGTGGGATCGAGGTCGGTCGTTGTGAGCAGGTCGGAACCATTTTTGCGATAATAGTCAAAAGCACCTGTCACCCTTCCGCCAAACAGGGCAAAATCTGTTCCGATGTTGAACGAGGCTGTCTTCTCCCACCTGAGCTGTTCATTAGGAGGTGTATTGAGGGTGGCAACACGCACACCATTGAGTTCATTCACTCCAACGGTAGCAGTCAGATAAGAGGAGAAATCTTGAGCAATGTTACCAGTCAATCCGTAACTGGTGCGCAGTTTCAAGGCTTCGACCCATTCAATCCCCTCCATAAAGGCTTCGTTGTGTAGGTTCCACCCCACACCGACTGACCACAACGGACGTCCACGGAACTTGGGGTCGGCTCCGAAAAGGTCTGCCTTATCTACACGATATGAGAGGGAGGCTGAATAGCGACTGTCAAAGGTGTAGTTTCCATTGAAATAGATGGAATAGAAACGATGGAGCACATCGCTAGTAGTATAATCATTGCCCGTAGGTGCTCCATACATGGTATAGAAGGAACCGAGGGCCGAGGTGCTTCCCTCCAGAGCCTTGAGCTGACCGATATTGACGGTTCCCATGTTGTTGGTCTGGGATTGTTCGTCATAACCCATCAGCAGAGTATTATGAGACTTGAACTGAGACTGGCGGAACTCAAATCCGGCAAGTACTTCGACCTGATGACGCTCAGCAAAGGTGCGAACAAAATCGGTCTGTGCACGGAAGGTGTAATAGGCCCCCTCATGAGTGCGGGTAGTGAGTTCGCCCCCATCGGGCAAATGGTGAGTTCCATCGGAAGAGGTGTAGAGGTTGTAGAGATGGCGCATGTCATAGCTTTCGGCCTCGCGGTAAGCGTTGTTTTTCTGATAGATGTCCTCGTATTGGAACATACCGCCAAGAGTCCATCCTTCCAACAGAGTAGCCTTGGCATGGACAAAGGAACGGATGTTGGTATGACGACCATTGGTAAAATTACGGTTCACCTCTTCGTTCAAGTTATAAGCCTCGGACTTCAAGCCATGCACATTGTCCAGTAAGGAGGGCTCACTGAGCCATGCCCCAGCCTCCATAGCGGCAAGGGTTCCATCGGGATTGTACATGGACTGATATGGAGCAAAGGAATTGATGGAATTCCACTCTGAGGAGATGTGACGCTTGGTGCGCTGATTGATAACATTGGCACCAAACTCCAATGCCAACCAATCGGTAGGATTCATGTCGCCACGATAGCTGAATGAAAGTGTGCGGTCGTGCTCTTTCACTACTCCCATATTGTCATCCTTATAATTGACAACCAGACTGGAATTGATGTAGCGACCCCGATTGCGCAAGGATAGATTATACTGTTGGGTCACTTGCAGACGCTCCCACACGTCCTGCCACTCCTTCCGATAGTCATTACCTGCAAGATGAGCCAACTGGCTGTTGAGTTCGTCTGCGGATATGTCGCCCAATTCCTTGGCAGTGAGCAAACGAACAATGGGACTAAGTACATAGCGATTGTCTGTGTAGTAATCCTGAACATTTTTCCAAGCTGATTGGGAAGGATTGTTCTTCACAAAATTAAAGTTGTGGCGCTCCAATCTTATCAGCTCTTCGGCATTGGCCCACTCCATATAGTCATAGTCGTTTTTCTCTGTGATGGTGAGGTCGGCACTAAAATTCACTTCCAACCTGCTGCTCTTGGCCCGCTTAGAGGTGATGACTATCACACCATTGGAGGCGCGTGCGCCATAGATGCTGGCTGCGGCCGCATCCTTCAATACGGTGATACTCTCGATATTATAAGGATTGACACTCTCCAACCCACCTTCAATTGGTAGTCCATCAACTACCACAAGGGGACTGGTGGTTGCATTGAACGAACCGGTACCACGAATGGTCAGCGCACTCTCGCCACCATCATTGAAGCCATTGTTGTAGCGTACAAGACCTGGCACCATTCCCTCCAGATTGGAAACGACATCACCCGTATAACGTCTGTCCAAATCGTCGGAAGAAATCAACTGATAACTACCTGTGGCATTCTCGCGCTTGATATTATGATAACCTGTCACAATGATGTCTTCCAACAGTTTTGTGTCTGCTTCCAGCCGTATATAAACCTCTTTCTTCGTGCGTGAGGAAAGACGAACCTCTTGGGACTTCATACCCACATAGCTGATTTCCAACACGGGTCGGGAACCTTCTACTGTAAGAGAGAAGAGACCTTCCAAATCGGTAACCACACCAGTAGAGGTGCCTTTCAAACGGACTGTTGCACCAGGGAGGGGCTCATTGTTCACATCAGTGACAAGACCAACAACAATACGCTTGAAGTATGGACGATCGGCTGAAGATTTCTTCAAGATAATTGTTCCATTGGAAATTTCATAGTCAAGTCCAGCTTCTTCATAAAAGATACGGTCAAGCAACTGTTCCAAAGTGGCCTTGGGATAACTACAAGTGATGGACGGAGCACCCTCCAACGTCTCCTTTTTATATACAAACTGGTAACCAGTACGCTTACGCAAATCTTTGATGACTTGCTCTATAGTCTGATTCTTATAGTCAACATCAAGCTCTTGAGCTGAGACACTCAGGCTGACAAGACTGAGACAAAGAATGAGAAACAGTAGTTTTGCTTTTTTCATAAAACAACGGTTTAATTGGCGGTAATAATAACTTTGTGTCCCTCTTGACACAACTTCACACCACCCAATTTGTGAAAGATGTCGCACACTTCACGGAAAGAGCTGTATTTCGGTATGCTACCCATGAAGATTGTCTGGGCGGTAGCAGCATCTCTAAATTCATAATCGAAATCATACCAACGCGAAAGGGAATGAATAATCTGCTCCATCGTCTGGCCTTCAAAGACAAAGACACCTGTGCGCCAACTGGTGATGACTTCGGTATCGACACTAACGACACGAGCTGTCTCCTCCGCCTTGTCGAAAATGGCTTGCTTCCCTGGGGTGAGCATCAGTTCACTCTGATTACCGTTTATCGGACGAAGCGAAATACTACCTTCCACTAAAGTGGTACGGATGTCTTTCTCGTCGCTATAGGCGCAAACATTGAACTCTGTGCCATAAACACGCACTTCCTGACTGCCAGAAACCACGACGAAGGGTTTGGTTGCATCCTTGGCTACTTTGAAATAGGCTTCACCCTCAAGTGTCACCCGACGTTGATTATCATCAAAAGTTTCGGGATAAGTAAGGCGTGAATCGGCATTCAGCCACACCTCTGTACTGTCTTCCAAAGTAATTCTGAACTCTGCACCACGAGGGGTGGTCAGCACTTGCTCGGAAACGTGAGGTGTGGAATCAAGAGAAGGCGATTGAGCATCAGAAAGCAACTCCTGATTCTTCTGCGTATCATCGGTAAGTTCCAAAGTTTCTCCATTGGCCAATGTCAGCAATGCCTTGGTGGAACCTGCAGAGATTTCGGTCACAGCAGCAACACGATCCTTTTGGGAAATCTCGACCTGACGTTGCATGAACAGCCAGGCACTGACTCCCACAAGAAGCCCAACGACAGCTGCAGCTACCGCACGAAGAGGCCACCGGCGTTCACCTATTCCTAGCCGCTTCTTCATCTCAGCCAACGGACGAGCCGTATCAGTCAGGCGATGACGATGATACTCGATCTGCAAACGGTTCACATCCATAAGGCGCTGATATACCGATTCATTATAATCATTACGCCTGCGCCATTCATCCAACACCTGTTGCTCATCGGTTGTGATGGTACCTATGATACTTTTGCAGATGAGAAGAGAGATAAAATCGTGTTCGTGGTTCAATTCCATACTGATTTATTTACTGATTTGTTCATCAATAATCTCCGTAGTTTTAGTATCCGACGGACGGCTGGCATCTGCATCGTATATAGTACCATCGGGATTAATCATAATGAAACGAGGGATGCCACTGATTCCCCAATCTTTAGAAAAACGGCTCTCGTCCTCACCTTGAAGGATAAATTGAGGCCACTGAGGATTATCTTTCTCCAGTTTTTTCAACCAAGCATCTTTGTTCTGGTCAATAGAAATGCTAAGGTATTGCACTTTCGGATTGTCTTTGTATTTGACCACAAGTTTCTCCATAAAGGGAATCTCCTTACAACAAGGACCACACCACGTTGCCCACACGTCAATGTAGGTGAATTTTCCATTTATCAGACTGCTAAGTTTAACGGTCTTACCATCAGGGGTAGTAAGATTCACATCGGGAGCAAGAGCTCCACTTTGGGTGGCTTGAGCCGACTTCTGTTTTTCGAGGAACTGAGCTACCTGTGATTTAGCAAAAGCACTATCGGCAGCGGACCATGCGATATATTTTTCAATGAAAGCATCACTGTCTCCCGAACCTTCACTATAAACAAAACATTGCTGACCAATCATCTGTACCATAAAAGTGCGCAATGCTGGATAGGTCACCAAACTGTCAGTGAGCTGCATCAATCGCAAACCGCTGGCGTATGCATCGGTATCATCCACGGTATTCAGACTATTCAACGCTGTATAAGCCATATTGGTGCGCAAGTTGATAGGGTCATTTACATCTATACCCTTCACCAACTCACGATATTCTGCATTCAATTTATAGTTGGAGTCATCATTCTCGCAACTGTCCATAATCAAGCGTATCGTCAACCACTTATTCATGCTTTCTGTCATACGGGCATAGTGTTCGCGAATATCGGCATTCTTGAGAGTTTCCAAAGCCTTTTTTACCTTTTCATAATTCTCGGCCAACAACTGACGATACTCCACATTCGATTTGCTCTCAGAGGGATCGGGACTCCAATAAAGCATTTGGTCAAAGCATTGTGTAAACTCATTGACAAAATGATTGACATCAGCATATTCTCCCTCGAATTGAGGTCTCCATTGCTCTCCATCCTTCACAAGAGTCATCTTCAGAGTCTCACCCTTCACCAAATGGGCACCAAAATAACCAATGCCATCTATCTCAATAGTGACATCGCCTGACTCGCCATCCAACTCTGTAGCATACAGGAAAGTTCCTTGGTTATCAATTTCAAAACTGGTCATTTGACTATTGAAGATATTACCATCCGAAGAATATGTTACCAAACCTTCTGTAGTGGGGGAATCTATAATCCGACCTTCAAGTAACACACCATTATTCTTCGTTTCACAAGAAAGCAGCCCCAACAAAAACAGGGAGCACAACACACACACTAAATTTTGCTTTTTCATAAATGCCTTTATTTTTTAATTCTACAGAACAGATACAAATTTGTCCACGCAATAACTGTTATTTATCCATATATACGCAATGAGGCATAGATTCAGTAATAAAAAATAGAGTTTTTTTTAGAAAAAATGGCTATTTGAAAGAAATGTAGTAAATTTGCCCATCAAAATGAAACAATCATGAATATCAACGAACAGATTTTCCAAGATTTTAAAGCGGGTCGGATAGACTCGCTCTATACACAGGAATTTCCTTCGCTGAAAGCTTTTGCTGCCAGATATCTGACCGACAGCTACGCAATGATGGCAGAAGATTGCGTACAAGATGCAATCGTCAATGCCTATCAAGAAAGACACACATTCACTTCGCCTATACAGATGAAGGCATTCTTGTACACTTGCATCCGAAATGCTTGTATTTCTATCTTAAGAAAAATAGATAGTCATCAAAATTACTTATCGGAACAGGAGAACGACTATGAGTGGGAAATATCTGCTGCCATCATAGAGCAAGAGACACTAGATCGCCTACATGCCGCAATATGCTCACTACCGGAAAAATACCGTCTAATATTTGATCTCGACTACAAACAGGGATTACAACACGCTGAAATTGCCAAACAACTTGGCATTACCATCGATGGTGTTACCAAACGCAAAGCCAAAATGATTTCTCTGCTCCGTGAGAAATTCAAAGATGACAAACAAATGTTGGTATTTGTCACACTCATGACCATTTAATCTCAATCGACCAATATAATTGGGGATAGGAACCAACTGATTCTTCTTTCTTAAAATATCCTTTTTCCTAAATTAGAAACAGTCTGTTCCGTATCCAACATCATTTTACATCTACACTTATTTCCAAACGGACAACAAACACTTTTCCAAGTGAACTATTAAAGCTAGTCCATCAGATAGATCTATTATATAAGGTACGCGCGTACCTTTTATTTATATTTGCTTTTTTAATTAGTCCCATAGTCCCATTTGACCCATTAGTCCCATTAGCCCCATTAGCCCCATCATAGAATGAGAATGAGAAAGAAAATGAGAAAGAGCCTGGGAATGCCATGCCAATGCCAATGGGAAACCGCACAAAAAAAGTCCCGTCCCGGACTTCTCCGGAACAGGACTCTCTCTAAAACGGCAGCGACCTACTCTCCCACCTTGGCAGTACCATCGGCGCGGTCGGGCTTAACTTCTCTGTTCGGAATGGGAAGAGGTGGAACCCC
>JAFXDL010000116.1 GCA_017516265.1 Bacteroidaceae bacterium | reverse complement strand
TCCCTCTTCTCGTCCTGACCGCCCTTCGGCCAAAGAATCACGGCCAAGGCAACCATCACACCAGCGGCCAAAGGTACCGCCCACTTCTTCCAAGAGGAAGAGGGAGATATGGGGGAAGGGGCAGGAGTCGGGTCGGGATGCGGAGCGGGAGATGGATCTGGATGGGGAGCGGGCTTCACATCCACGGCCACAACCGTATCATCACCCTCACCTGACAAAAGGGAGATAAACTCTGCCACATACTTCGGCCGCTGCTTTTTGCCCGGCTGCATCGCCTTTTCTATGGCTGCAATGGTTGTGGAGGAGAGGTGCTGAGGCATTGGAGGCAACCCCTCGTTGAACACCTCATTGGCCTGTGGCGGAGTGATGCCCGTCACCAGTTTGTAGAGCGTAGCCCCCAACGAATAGATGTCCGCCTGCGGCGAGAACATGCTCACCCCACCGGCATTGTACTGCTCCATAGGGGCATAGCCGTGGCTGATGCCCACGGGAGTGGAACTGGTCTGTCCGCCCTGGGCATCATACTGCTTGGAGAGGCCGAAGTCTATCAATATGGCTCTGCCATCGGACTTGCGCACCATGATGTTGGCGGGCTTCACGTCCAGATGGTTGATGTTGCGGTCGTGAATGAATGCCAAAGCCGAAGCCACCTGACGGATGTAGCCCAATGCCACCTCCTCGGGAAGTGCACCCTGCTCTGCCACCATGTGCGAGAGACTGTCGCCCTCGATATAGTCCATCACGTAGTAGGCCGTATTGTTCTCGCGGAACACATCGTGGATGCGGATGATGTTCGGATGGTCGAGTTGCGAGATGGTGCGTGCCTCCTTGATGAACTTGTCCATGAAACGCTCCACCACCTCGCGGGTGTTCTGTGTGCCCAACGACACACGGCTGGTCTCACCGTCGCGTTCGCAATAGTCCTTGAAGAAAAACTCTTTGATGGCCACCTTGCGGTTCAAGATGTCCTGTGTGGCCTGATAGGTGATGCCGAAGCCACCTTGGCCCAGCACACGCTCAATGCGGTATTTGCCTCCCTGGAGGAGACAGCCTGACTGTAATTGCATAATCGTTCTTATATCTTATTTACTCTTTTATCCTTATTCTTAGGTCAATGAAACACTGTACTTCTCTATTTTTCTTTCTCCTCCTCTTCCGGCGCGATATGCCCTGTCACATACATGTCGCGGAGTTTCTTCAGAGCATCTTTGGAGATATCAAGGTGATACTCGAAATTCTCCCCGTCGCTCAACGTCAGCCGCTGGCGGAGGATGGCAATCTGGCAGACATAGCTGAGATTGATGATGTGACACTTTCCCACCCTTGCAAATATGGCGGCAGACTCCTTGAGACGCTCGTGCAGGATGCTCTGCATCCGGGCCAGATTCATGCTGACGGTAACCTTCATCTTGTTGTTCAAGATGATGTTCGTGTAATTGCCGTCCGACTCGAAATAGACGATTTTGGAAATGTCAACTCTGAGGAACTCGTCACGGGAGTTCAGGTAAAGGTATTTTGCTTTGTTCATCTGTTTTTAATGTTTAAAGTTTAAGGTTCAATGTTTAAAGTTTAAGGTTCAAGCTCTCTTAACTTCCCCAAAAAGGAGAAAGCAGAGATGGGGCATTCCCTGTTTCCTCTCCTTCGGGGCGGGTTAGGGAGGGGCTTTATTTATGCAGCCAGCTGCGTTGGCTGTTGCAGCCTGCTGCAACTCCTCACCCAGCCAGCTGCGATAAGCCATGCAGCCAGCTACGCGAAAAAAGGAGGAGCTTTCACAGTTTTGCCGTGACTTCTGCCATCTCGTTTTCCAACTGCCGGATTTTCTGAAAATCAGGCAAGCGGATGCCGGAAGCATGAAGTTCGCGGAGCCGTACGAAGTCCTCGTGGTACAAGAAGATACCGAGTGTGGCCGTACGGAAAATGGAGGCAAGCCCCTTGTGACGTTCCAAGTAGTGTCCCTTCGTGAGGCGATAGACCTCGGGGTGGTATTGGCGCAACAGGGTCTTGAAGGCTCCGTGGCGCAAAACGATGCGCCGGGCATCATAGGTGTATCCTTCGTGGACCACCGGCCGGTACTGCGAAAGCAGGTTGTGATTGAAGTCCATGGCACAGAATACGGTGTAGAACCAGAGGTGGAACTGCAGGAGGTCATCAGCCGTACAGCCGTCGCCCTCGGCCATCGTACAGAAGTTGAGCCATGCCTGACGGTCACAGGAAAGCTCTTCGAGCAAAGATTCATCGCAACCATTGATAAGCTCGTCATAATAGGCGGTGGAATAAGGATGCTGCCCCATTTCGCCAAGCATCTGCTCCCTCATGGCCTCGCGCATCTCCCGAGGCAGTTCCTGTGGGATGAGGGCCTCAATCTGTTCCTGTGTCTTGGCGTGCGAGAGCAACTCTTCGGGGGTGATGCTGGAAAGCTGGTCTTCCAACTCCTCCTTCATGTCCCGCAACAGTTCGCGCGTAGTCTCCATAGCCGAAGCCTTCAGTTCGGGCGAATGGTTGAACACGATGTGGAACGACTCGTGAAAGAGGGTGAAATAGACCTGCAGGAGTATCCGGTTGGAAGCATCTGCACGCTTCTCTGCAGAACGACCGGTCAGCTTCAAACGGCGAACCTCATCGCGAAAAGCCTGCAGATGGCGACGGGCACTGTCGTAGTCGTCCAATTCAAGGAATGCATGGAACAGGGCATACCGGGTAACGGTCTCTCCTATCTCCTGCCCATATTCCATAGTCCGGTTGTAGAGTGCCAAGACGGTCTCCACCTTGGGGTTGAAACGGATAAGGTGGCTTGTCCCTCCCCCACTCACTACGGTTTTACACTCGGGGAAGAACTCGCACCCCTGCACGATACCAGTATCCACCCTAATGCCATAATGATGGCGGACAGCATCGGCTATCTGCCAAAGCACATGTTCATAATTCGGATTCATAATCTGCCAACTGTATGGTTTGTGAAAGGGTCAGGTGGTCACGTTCGAAACCGTTGGACGGCGAACTATAGCAGATGTCCGTCAGGACTTCCGCCCCAACCTCACCAGCGATACGGCCAAGAAGGGCTGCAACACTGCCGGGGGTACCACTGAGCTGATAAGCCTCACGCTCCAAATCGGGGTTGCCATCAAAATGCTTGAACATAACTTGGCTCAACACCATCTCGGCTTGATGGACAATCTGCTGGATAATTTCAAACTTATCCTTGTCAAAGGTAAACGAAACATTGACCGTTATGGTCTTGTCATTGACTTTATAGAGCGGATTCTGCCGACGCTCCTTCTCGCGTTTTTTCCACTTGTCACGATTTATGGCCTTGTGAATCTGGTCGCGTACATTATTTACTGAGTTCCCCCTTTGGAAGTTGACAGCAATGCCTTTAAGAACCAGAATAAACTCCGTGGTGACGACCAACACCGAATTGAAGCCACTGACTCCGTAGAGTCTGGCAACTATTTCGGCCACTTCGTGTGCTCTGGTGGCATGTTGCAAGGCGATGAATGTTTCTTCCAGAAGTGGTTTTTCCTCCTCCAACCGGAAGTACTTTGCGTACTTTTCTTTATAATTTATTTCGCTCATGACTGCTATATTTCCGAACAGTATTGAACAATGAACTATTTTTCTCCGAACGTTCGGAAACATGTCCG
>JAFXDL010000115.1 GCA_017516265.1 Bacteroidaceae bacterium | reverse complement strand
TCCGCCAGAATGGGGATGTCGAATAATTCATTATCCCAAATATCGCACACGGCCAACCTTACCTTCCCTGGATTTTCAGGATTGACATTTCCAACTTTTCCTTGGAGGACGAATCGCCCCATTGGAGGTAACTTCTCCGTTAGTGCCTTGCAAGGCATCAGGCTTACGACGGCTACCATTAGTGCCGCCATCAGAATACTTTTCTTTCTCATGTTCTTTATATTATTAAAAACGTTTGTCTACAGGAGTGTGGGGCTGTTTGTTTGCGTTTGCATCATTCATAATAAAGGTGTAAAATAGATAGGAATACATTGGGTCATTCCATCTTTTTGATAATCTTTGGTGTAGAGCAGAACACGATCCTGAATGCGTGACGAGAACTTGTCACAGAAAGCATCCAAGGACTTATGGGCTTTATAACCCGATGATTTCACTTCTATCGGGATAAGTTTACTGCCTCGGGAAAGCAGAAAATCCACTTCGTAGTTCTTGTTTCCCTTGTCTGTCGGAAAGGTGTAATAGTAGAGTTCGTTGCCGGCCGTGCGTAGCATTTGGGCCACCAAGTTTTCGTACACATACCCCAAGTTTGCTTCCAACTTGTCGCTCAACAGCTTCTGGTAGATGATGTTCTCCGTGAATGCCTTATCGTAAAAGGCCAGAGTGACGAACAGCCCGGTATCGGCAAGATACATCTTATAAGCATTCAATGCTTTTGTCTGACTCAATCCCACTTGCGGGTCATTGCTGTGATAGGCCAATGTGACAACACCACTTTCCTGCATTTCGGAGACAATCGTATGTATATTCCCTCTCCGCCGACTTTCGATAGCAGAGGAAATCATGTAGCGCGAAGCATTGCCCGTGAGTTGTGCCGGTATGTTCTTCAGCATTTGCGAAGCCCGTCCCGATGGGTCTATCTTGTTGAAATCTACATCATAGAGTTTCAAGATATCCCTTTTCACTTCGTCCACATATTGCAAGTTGTTATGTTGCAGATATGCATCCACCGCTTGAGGCATTCCGCCGACCAACATGTACAGGCGCAGGTCGCGCATCCACTTTCGGTGTACGGCATCCCCCATGGGGCGGTGCATGGCAAAGACTTGCCGTAATTGTTCCGGACTTGCCGTATTGCCCGTTGCCCAATAGAATTCGTCCAAATCCATGGGGTGAAGGGTCATGCTTTTCTCTTCGCTTGGAATAAGGATCTCCTGCACGTTTTTTCGAATAGAAATCAACGAACCCGTTTCAATGTAGTCATATCGTCCATCCTTGACCAGATGCTTGATAGCCTGACGGGCCAAAGGTTGGTGTTGCACCTCATCAAAAACTATCACGGACTCCCTTGGGTAGAGCATCGTGCCGAAGATTGTCTGTAATCGGATGAAGAAATAGTCCAAGTCCATCATATCCTCGAACAGTTCATTGATCTGTTTCGATGTCCTTGAGAAATCTATCAGGATGTATGATTTGTATTCTTTCTTTGCGAACTCTTCCACCAACGTAGATTTGCCCACACGCCTTGCACCATTGATGAGAAGGGCGTATTTCCCCTGCCAAGTTTGCTTCCATTGGAGCATCTGTTCATATAGTTTTCGCCTAAATACCATAATCTGAATGAATTAATTCTGAAACGACGTTGCAAAAATAGCCCCTTTTGCCAAAATCCCCAAATTTATTTCTTCAAAAAGTGTCAAAATCCCCAAATTTATTTCGGCGAAAAGTGTCAGAATCCCCAAATCTTGGTCTTCCGTCGTTAATCTTCCAAGTACTTCTCGATGGCCTTCACCATATTCTCAGCATACTTTTCTTTCTTTTCATCATCATAGTTCTTGGTCTTTTTTTCTCCTCTATGTCTCTCTATCGTTTCTTTCACTCCCATCCTAATTCTTTGATGCTTTTGGCAATATGTCCATGGGTGTATCCTCTGTCCACCTTGCGGATGATGTGATTCTTATCCAAGTAGAAATATACGGGTACTCCACGGTCGTCACCCACATAGGCATCCAACACTTCGTCGTTGCCGGGCAGGAAGGGATAGGTAATCTTGTGGTGCTCCACATAGTCAATCAGGCTCTGTACCTTGTTGCCCCATGCTTCGATGGAGACCACATTGAACCGTTTGTTTATCTCCACCAGTTCGGGATAAGAGAGGGCGCAAGGGCCGCAACCGAGTCCCGTCAGGTTGATGATGGTAGGTTTTCCGCGCAGACTCTTCAGACTGACCTCCTTCCCGTCGATGTCCTTCAGCGTCCAGTCGGGAGCAGGTTTACCCACGAGCACTTCTTCCGCCGAAGGTCCTTTCTTCTTTTGCTCTTCTTTGCCCACGAAGTGTACCTCGTAACCCTCCTTGGGAATGTAGTTGGTGGCCACGATAGGCTTTTTGGCCGGTTGGTCGCTCCACGAGGTCAGGTGACAGGTGACGTCTTGCACTTGGTGACTCATCTCCCTGAGGTAACGGTAAGGCATGGCATCCGCCTTGCGAATCCACAGGGTGTAGAAAGAATATTCATCTTCTTCTCCGAGAGAGAATGGTGATTTTGGAGTTTTGTAATCACGTCCGAAGAACTCCACCTGTTGGTCTTCGTAGATGCTGAGTTTGTAGATATAGTCCTCCTCCGTTTCCTCTCTGACAAGTTGGATACTATCCGTAGTCGTGAGCATATAGCGCATAAGGCTCTTCACGTAGTTGAAGAAAGGAGGCCAATACGGACGGTGAGGAAAAGATTTGCTCCGTTTGTCTTGGAAATCCTTGACGGTGACAGTCTTGTCGTTGTTGTCAACGGTAACGGCGAGTGTTCCATCATAAACAAGAACCCTTTTTTCAGTTTTCACATCCTCTACACAAGAAAAGCCCAGAGTAGTATCCGCCGGATTGTCATGCTCCGTCTTCTTTATTTGGAATATCCTGCTCCACTTCTTCTCGTAGGGAGCTTTCACCTTTTCCGTAGTTTCATACTCCGCCACTTTGATTTTCTCCACATTGGCCAACACCTTCTCGAGGTACTGCTCCTGTGTCAGTTCCCGACTGCACGATGTGCTGGTGGTGCATACAATAGCGGTCATCACGAGTGCAGCCATCAGCATACTTTTCTTTCTTTTCATCATCATAGTTCTTAGTTATTTTTGTTCTTTATGTTTCTCTATCGTTTCTTTCACAAACTTGAAGAGGATACCTTTGCTGTATCCCACTTGCTTGCCTATCAGTCTTCCGTCGGGGGAGACGAGGAAGTAAGTAGGGTAGGCTTTCACGCCAAAGCGGGCAAAGATGCCGTTCTCTTGCTTCAGGTCGTTCCAACTGTGCCACTTGATGCCGTGTTTGACAGTCGCTTCCTTCCAAGTGTCCAATG
>JAFXDL010000114.1 GCA_017516265.1 Bacteroidaceae bacterium | reverse complement strand
CTCAAACTTTTTAAGAGGTATCAAATGGAATGGACTAGTATCACGTCTTAATAGCGATTACGGTTTGCATATCTACGAGCACCAACTTCCTCACAGTGGCCAAATAAAAGACTTGATTAAGATGATTCAAGTTTTGGCTGGAGGTGGAAGTTGCTCAGCCTCACAAACTGCTTCACAAAGCACGATTCGAGATTCCGTTGATGTAGAAAATGATGCCTTTTATAAGGAATTTGAGAATTTTGTTAATCAGATAGAAACAATAGTGGAGAGTAAATCTTCGGCTTTGGACTATATTAATAAGATTCATTCATTGGCAATCAAAACAAAAGACCCTGTTGTCAAGTCAGAATATAAGTATTTGCAGACATTGTGTTGTTTGCATTATAATAATACTCTTCTCAAAAACGACAGTACTCTGATTTCTGAAGGATTGACCTACATAGACAATGCCCTTGATTTGCTTAACGATGATGAATACAAGGTAATCAAACTGATTTTCCAATCGCATCAGTTAATTTATGAAACTTCAGAATTGGATTTACTCGCAATTAAACAGCGCGGCATTTCTGATAATTGTCCCATTATATTCAACATTCAGAATACCCTTCTCGATGTGAAATATTTGCAGGCACTTTATGGTGATGCCCGTTTTGAGTCCTTGAACGATTCTTTTGAGAAATTGGAAAATGCGAACATGCATGTGGAAGCAGTTTCTATTTTGAAAGAGATACACAAGTTGGATTTTTCAGATTACAAAGTATATTCGGCTGATTTGTTAGGCCAATATTGCCTGTTTGGAGAAGAAGGATTTTTGCCTGACCCTAAAACAGGATTCAAGTATGTCTGCAACGCTATAGGGTTAATAGACCATGAAGTTGACTTTGATGAAAAAGATAAATTTCATTTGGCTTGGCGTAATTGTATAACCAATGTTGCCCACTGTTATTACACGGGATTAGGTACAAATGTGGATTATGAGAAAGCATATACTTTTGCCATGAAAGGTGCGGAGTTAGGAGATGAAGCCGCCATGGAAACGTTAGGCCAACTGTATGAACATGGCAAGGGAGTGACTCAAAATCAGCAAACAGCATTGGAGTGGTATCAAAAAGCAGCTGATTTAGGGAACGAAGATGCCAAGAAGCGATTGAAAGAGTTAGCTTTGACTAAGGCCGACGGATTAATAGCAAGTAAACCTGTTGGTTCAGCAATAATTGATGCGAAAAGAACAGATGGACTTTCCGAAGCAGAACAAGAATATCTTGACGAATTGAAAGCTTGCTTGGAAGACGATGCAGAGATTTCTCCTCGTGAACGTCGTTTGCTGGAACGATTGAGAACTAATTTAGGTATTAGCGACGTGCGAGCTGCTGAACTGGAAGCGAGTCTATCACAGCCTGTCTTGACTGAGGCGGAAAAGGAATACCTATCTGAATACCAAGAGTGTGCCACCGATGGAATCATCTCTGACAAAGAGCGTCGTCTGTTGGATAAACTCAGAAACGTTTTGGGTATTTCGGAAGAGAGAGCAAAGAAGTTGGAATCTATAGAATTAAATAATAGAATAAATTACTAATTCGATTCGTTATGTTTGAAGGATTAATAGCAAGTAAACTTGCCAATAAAATGTTTGAAAAGGATGTTTTCAAAATCGTAAAGAAACACGCATTCTGGGGTTCATTATGTATGATTCTGCCTACAGGAGGCTTGGATGTATTTATATTTATCTTTGTGCTATGGCATATGTATAGTTCGATTTGTAAAAAGGTGGGAACAACATTGAAGACGGACACAATTATAGTAGGATTGATTGTTAATTCTGTGATTGCTTTTATTTTGGATATTGTATTTATGATTATCCCCTTTCTTACTTGCTTTGTTATCTATGCACAATTCTATTTTTCAGGAAAAGCTTATATTGAAACGCTTAAAAGTATGAAATGATATTATGTCACAATTTGTATTAACAGCACGTAACACGATTCCTTTAGGAAATGGAGGGCTTGTAGAACAGGGGCGACAAATCATTGTATCCGTTAATGCTTCAGGAACAACAAAAGATAATATATTCCAAACTGTGGCGGGGAAAAATGCCGTAGCTCTCGCATTCGGTCAGCAAGGCATTCCTGCGACCTCAAACTTTATGAGTACAGCAAAATGGGAAATCAAACCATTTATGATAAAGTTTTAGTTGTTATCAGTTCAAAGAGAAAAGGAGATATATGGGAGCATCGATAATGCTTGGTTTTGTGTCGCTTGTGTCTACCTATATCAGCTTAAGACACCATTCGTATGAGGCGAAGAATGGTATTCTTCCGATTCCATATCATAGCATTCTTATGGCTATCTGACAGCATGCGTTCAAAAGCGTCAGAAGATATAAATCTTACGGCCTGAAGATTTATATCTTCCAGGCTCAACATCCGTATCTTCAAAGAGGCATCCGCCCCCCTTACTTGCACATCGTGCATCCCTGGCACTTGCCCATCTCTCCACGGAAACGTTTTTCGACGAGGAGGTGAAGGCGGTCGCGAAGGGCATCGAGGCGGATGGTGTCGATAACCTCGCCCACGAAGGCAAACATCAGCAACAGACGGGCTTCCTTTTCGGATATGCCGCGTTGGCGCATATAGAAGAGGGCGCTTTCGTCAAGCTGTCCTACTGTGGCACCGTGGCTGCACTTCACGTCGTCAGCATAAATCTCCAGCTGAGGCTGGGTGTACATGCGGGCATCGCGGGTGACACAGAGGTTTCTGTTTGTCTGTTCGGAGGAGGTATGTTGTGCCCCTTCGCGCACAAGTACTTTTCCGGCAAAGGCACCAGTGGCATTGTCGTCGAGGACGTACTTGAAGAGTTCGTTGCTGGTGCAGTCGCTCACCTGATGGTCAATGACGGTGTGGTTATCGACATGCTGTCGCTTGTCTGCAATGGCCATGCCGCTGAGGCTGATGTGTGCTCCTTGTCCGGCCAGTGTGACGTGGGTGGTGTTGCGTGTCAGTCCGTTGTGAAGGGTGATGCCGCCAAGCTGTACGTTACTGTCAGCCTCCTGTTGGACGTAGAGGTGGCTGAAACGGTGGGTGGCTGTGGTGGTCTCCTCCAGTTCGTAGAGGTCAAGTGTGGCACCTGCACCGACGTAAGCCTCGATGACTTGTGTGGCAAGGAAATCGACCTTGTCCATGGCATGGTCGCACATCAGCAGACGGGCTTGTGCTCCCTCTTCCAAGATGATGAGTACGCGACGGTTGACCATGAAGTTGACGTCGGCACGCAAGATGTTGACCAATTGGATGGGCTTTTCCACCACGACTCCTTTGGGTACATAGAAGAAGACACCGTCCTGTGCCAACATGGTATTGAGTGCCACTACGGCATCTTTGCCCGTATCGGCCTGCTTGCCGTAATACCTACTTACGAGTTCGGGGTGCTGTTCGGCTGCTTCTTTCAAACTGCAAAACATAACCCCTTCGGGCAACAAGCGTTGCTCTTCCTTCTTATAGAATGTGTCATTTATCACGAAGTAAAGCGAGGTACTCATGTTTGGAACATCGCACCTGAAAGCGTCGTAGGGATTGACGGGGATGCTCAAACGGTTCAGGTTGAGTCCGTAGTCGGGTGCGAACAGTTTGTTCACATCGGTATATTTGTACATTTCCGCTTTTCGCGAGGGGAATCCCAGGCGTTGGAAGTCTGCAACAGCCTTTGCACGAGGAGAGTTCAAGACCTCAGCGCTATGCTTGCAAATCATTGCCTCACACTGGGAAAAAAGTTCTATGTATTGAGTAGCGGACCCTCCTCCCTGCCCCTCCCTGTAATGGAGGGGAGTAGATAGTCCCGACTTGTTATGATTGCTGTTCATTATAATCTTTAATGTAATAGATGGAATAAGTATTCATTCCCCTCCTTACAGGGAGGGGTCAGGGGAGGGTCTGCACCTCTTTCTTTATCCAGTCGAAGCCGCGTTGTTCAATTTCCTGAGCCAAATCAGGCCCGCCTGTCTTCACGATTCGGCCGTTCAGCAGGACGTGTACAATGTCCGGTTTCAGATAGTCCAACAGGCGCTGGTAATGGGTGATGACTATGGCACTTGTCTGTGGAGTACGCAGTTTGTTGAATCCTTCGGCTACGATGCGTAGGGCATCCACGTCGAGACCTGAGTCCGTTTCGTCGAGGATGGCGAAAGTTGGTTCCAACATGGCCATCTGGAAGATTTCGTTGCGTTTCTTCTCGCCACCGCTGAATCCTTCGTTCACACTACGGTTGGCCAGTTTGCCGTCCAACTCTACGATGGCACGCTTCTCACGCATCAGTTTCAGGAACTCGCTGGCGGTGAGGGCGGTTTGTCCTTTGTACTTGCGCTGCTCGTTTACGGCGGCACGCATGAAATTCACCATGCTTACACCTGGAATCTCCACGGGGTGTTGGAAGGAGAGGAAGATGCCTTCGTGTGCACGGTCTTCAGGGCTCATGGCAAGCAGGTCCTTTCCCTTGAACGTCACGCTGCCTTTGGTCACTTCGTATGCCGGATGTCCCACAAGTACATTGCTCAGCGTGCTCTTGCCTGCACCATTCTGTCCCATCAAGGCATGTACTTCGCCTTCACGGATGGTCAGGTTGATACCCTTCAATATCTCTTTGCCATTGATGCTGGCATGTAAATCTTTTATGGACAAAAGCGGACCCTCCCCCTTGCCCCTCCCTGTATGGAGGGGAGTAGAATGTTCTGCTTGCATTTGTTCCTTATAATCTTTACTGTCCTTATCCATGATGATATATCTTTTTCTTATTCCTTATTATATTATGTATTCAAGTTTCGCAAACTCGACTTTCTGAACTTCTGCAACTCCTTTTGCTTGCGAAAGTTGAGTTATGTATATTATGTACATGTATTATCTGGCTATCCGCTCCCCTCCATGACAGGGAGGGGCAAGGGGGAGAGTCCGGGTCTTTTTATCCTACACTTCCCTCTAACGAGATGCTGAGCAACTTCTGTGCCTCGACGGCAAACTCCATGGGCAGTTTGTTGATGACCTCCTTGGCATAGCCATTGACGATGAGGCCGATGGCTTCTTCCGTGGGGATGCCACGCTGGTTGCAATAGAAGAGCTGGTCCTCGCTGATTTTTGAGGTAGTAGCCTCGTGTTCAACGATAGCTGTTTCGTTGTGGATGTCCATATAGGGGAAGGTGTGTGCACCGCATTTGTCGCCCAACAGGAGGGAATCACACTGGCTGTAGTTGCGTGCACCGTCGGCTTTTTCTGCCACGCGGACAAGGCCGCGGTAAGAGTTTTGGCTCTTTCCTGCCGAGATACCTTTGCTGATGATGGTGCTTTTGGTATTACGTCCGAGGTGTATCATCTTCGTGCCTGTATCGGCCTGTTGGTGGTTGTTGGTCACAGCCACACTGTAGAATTCTGCAACAGAATTGTCGCCCGAGAGGATGCACGAGGGATATTTCCATGTGATGGCGCTTCCTGTCTCCACTTGTGTCCACGAGAGTTTGCTGTCCACACCCTTGCAGTGTCCGCGTTTGGTCACGAAGTTATAGACTCCACCCTTGCCCTCAGCATCGCCCGGATACCAGTTCTGCACGGTGCTGTATTTTACTTCAGCGCGGTCATGTACCACGATTTCTACGATGGCGGCATGCAGCTGGTTCTCGTCGCGCATGGGGGCTGTACAGCCTTCCAAGTAGGAGACGTAGCTGTCGTCATCGGCTACGATGAGTGTGCGCTCGAACTGTCCCGTGTTGGCTGCATTGATGCGGAAGTAAGTGCTGAGTTCCATGGGGCAGCGTACGCCCTTGGGAATATAGACGAACGAACCGTCACTGAAGACGGCCGAGTTGAGTGCGGCAAAGAAGTTGTCCCTGTAGGGTACTACCGAGCCGAGATACTTCTGCACCAGGTCAGGATGTTCGCGTACCGCTTCACTGATTGAGCAGAAGATGATGCCTTTCTCCATCAGTGTCTCCTTGAAGGTGGTCTTTACTGATACCGAGTCCATCACCGCATCCACGGCCATGCCGCTCAGCGCCATCTGTTCCTCAAGGGGGATGCCCAGTTTGTCGAAGGTTTTCAACAGTTCGGGGTCCACCTCATCAAGGCTCTTCGGTGCATCCTTTTTCTTGGCTGTAGGGTCGGCATAGTACGAGATGGCCTGGTAGTCAATCTCGGGAATGTCGAGGTGTGCCCACGTGGGCATCTCCATTGTCAACCAATGGCGGTAGGCTTTCAGACGGAACTCCAAGAGCCACTCCGGTTCTCCCTTCTTTGCCGAGATGAGACGTACGACCTCTTCGCTGAGTCCCTTTTCTATGATTTCTGTGTGAACCTCCGTGGTGAAGCCATACTTGTACTTCTCCTGCGTGAGTTCCTTCACGTATTTGTTAGGTTCTTCTTTCTTGATATCTTTATTACTCTCCATACGGAAAATTATAAATTTTGGCTTTGTCCCATAATCTGTTCGCCCACTCCTCTGATGGTGGGGATGAACATGCCGGCCAAGTCATACATTGGCTTATATAACACCGATTCTTTTTTAATGGTTTGGGGGATTAACTCATTTTCTGTATCCACAAATTCCAGCAATTGGATAATCATGCCGATGAGGAGCATAAATTTGATAGCTCCCAGTCCGCCTCCCAACCAACGGTTGATCCAACCGAGGTGTATTACCTGTAGGGCTTTGGTGAGGAACGAAGCAAAGAGTGAGAATACCAGTGGGACAATAATCCATAGCATGAAGAATGCCAATATGCGTCCGATGGTGACGGATACTCCGATGGCTGGAGCCATCCAGTCGCCCACTTCAGCAAACAGCGCACGGGCGACTAATAAACCGACAATCAGTCCTACGAGCGAAGAGAGTTGCCGGATGAATCCCTTAATCATTCCCCACACGGTGCCGATGCCGATGAATACTAAAATGATAATGTCTATTACTGCCATAATTATAAAGCCCCTCCCTCTTACCCTTCCACCAGGGAGGGGAGTAAAATGTTTTACACTATCTACTCCCCTTCCCAAGGAAGGGCAAGGGGGAGGGGCTGCTATTTATTTACAATGTCTGTTGTACCTCAACTTCTTGGAAGGACTCAATGATGTCGCCCACCTGGATGTCGTTGTAGTTCACCAGACTGATACCACATTCGAAGTTGGTTCCCACTTCCTTTACATCGTCCTTGAAGCGCTTCAAGGCATTGATGTTGCCTGTGAAGATAACGATGCCGTCGCGGATAAGGCGGGCTTTGTCTGAACGTTTCACTTTGCCTTCCTTTACCATAGCACCAGCCACGGTTCCCACCTTGGTGATACGGAATACTTCGCGTACTTCGATGGTTGAAGTGACCTCTTCCTTCATTACAGGAGCAAGCATACCTACCATGGCTGCTTTCACCTCTTCGATGGCGTCGTAAATTACGGAATACTTGCGGATGTCCACACCGTTCTGCTCGGCCAATTTAGCGGCAGATGCAGAAGGACGTACCTGGAAGCCAACGATGATGGCACCTGATGCAGAGGCCAATACAACGTCTGATTCGGAAATCTGTCCCACACCCTTGTGCAACACGTTCACCTGAATCTGTTCGGTAGAGAGCTTTATCAGCGAGTCGCTCAATGCCTCTACAGAACCGTCCACGTCTCCCTTCACGATAATGTTCAGTTCGTGGAAGTCTCCCAAAGCCAAACGGCGGCCCACTTCATCAAGGGTAAGCATCTTTTGGGTGCGCAATCCCTGTTCACGTTGCAACTGCTCGCGCTTGTTGGCAATTTCGCGTGCTTCCTGTTCTGTCTCAATTACATGGAACGTGTCACCTGCAGCGGGGGCGCCGTTCAACCCGAGAATCAACACAGGTTCAGCAGGACCTGCCTCTTTGATGCGTTGGTTACGTTCGTTGAACATGGCTTTAATCTTTCCGTAGTGTGTACCGGCCAGTACGATGTCTCCCATGCGGAGTGTTCCGTTTGAAACAAGTACGGTAGCAACATAACCGCGTCCCTTGTCGAGTGAAGATTCGATGATAGAACCCGTAGCACGGCGATCCGGGTTGGCTTTCAATTCCAGCATTTCGGCTTCGAGCAACACTTTTTCAAGCAGTTCCTCTACACCGATACCCTTCTTGGCCGAGATGTCCTGACTCTGGTACTTGCCTCCCCATTCTTCCACGAGGAAGTTCATGGCTGCCAGTTCCTCCTTAATCTTGTCGGGGTTGGCTGCGGGTTTATCTACTTTGTTGATGGCGAATACAATAGGAACACCAGCGGCCATGGCATGGTTGATGGCCTCTTTTGTCTGAGGCATCACACTGTCATCGGCTGCCACGATGATGATGGCAATATCCGTTGCCTTGGCTCCACGTGCACGCATGGCCGTAAATGCTTCGTGACCGGGTGTGTCAAGGAATGTGATGTTTCGTCCGTCGTCCAATGTCACGTGGTATGCACCGATGTGCTGGGTGATACCACCAGCTTCGCCGGCAATCACATTAGCCTTACGGATATAGTCGAGCAATGAAGTCTTACCGTGGTCAACGTGTCCCATTACCGTTACAATTGGTGCACGGGGCTTCAGGTCTTCCTCGCGGTCTTCCTCTTCAGTGATGGCTTCGGCCACTTCGGCACTTACATATTCGGTCTGGAAACCAAATTCTTCGGCTACCATATCAATTGTTTCTGCATCGAGACGTTGGTTGATTGATACCATGATGCCGATGCTCATACAGGTTCCGATAACCTTGGTTACGGGCACGTCCATCATGTTGGCAAGTTCGTTGGCAGTTACAAACTCGGTGAGCTTGAGTACCTTGCTCTCCAATTCTTCCTGCATCTCCAACTCCATTTGGCGGTTGAATGCATTTTCGCGTTTTTCCTTACGGAATTTGGCACCCTTATTCTTTCCCTTGGCGGTCAGGCGTGCTAGGGTCTCTTTCACCTGCTTTGCCACATCCTCTTCGCTTACCTCAACCTTTACGGGTTGTTTCTTATTGCGGTCGCGATCCTTGCGTTTACGGTCATTCTTGTCCGCAGATGCAGCACCGGGGAATCCACCACCGGCAGGCTTGTTGTTTCCTCCGCCTTGGCGTGAATTGTTATTGGCTCCCTCTTTGGCAATGTCCACCCGCTCTTTGTTGATGCGGTTGCGTTTCTTTTTCTTCTTTCCTTCGCCATCAGCTGCATTTCCTTCACCGTCCTTGCGGATTTCTTTCATGATGGAGTCCTTCAGCTGCTTGCGCTGTTCCTGGCGTTGGCGATCTTTTTCTTCACGCTCTTTTTTGCGCTCCTCTTTGGATTTCTTCTTGGGGCGTGTCGATTGGTTGAGGGTGGCCAAGTCTATTTGTCCTACCACATTGATTTTGGATACAAATTCGGGTGTGCGAAGTTTGAATACACCTTCTTCATCCTTCTTTTCTTCAATGATAGGAGCGGTTTCTTTCTTCTTTACGGGAGTAACAGCTTCTGCAGGCTTTGCAGGTTTTGCCTCTTGGGGCTTTTCCTGCTTTTCTACTTTCTGTTCTTCTGCTGCAGGTTTCTGTTCCTTGGGTTCCTCCTTCTTTTCCTGAACAGGACGTTCCTCCTTGACGGGAGCGGGAGCCGGTTTCTCTTCCTTCTTGGCAGGTTCAGTGACCTTCTTGGCTGGTTTGTCCAGATCTATTTTTCCTACAGTCTTGAATTTCGGCTTCAAATCTTCCGAAACGCCCAGGTGTATAACCTCTTCGACTTTTTTCTCGACAGGCTTTTCTTCCTTGACCTTCTTTTGCCATTCGCGGGCGACAGGTTTCACCGGTTTGCCGCGCAGAGCCTCGTCCTTGCCAAATTCGTTGACAAGGGCATTGTATTGTTCATCCGTGATTTTTGCATTGGAGTCGGCTTCAACAGTGCCGAATCCTTTCTTTTGCAGGAATTCGACGGCCGTCGAAACTCCTACGTTCAGTTCTCTTATTACTTTACTCAGTCTTACTGCCATAATTGTTTAATTTGCCAATGTGTAAACAATGTGCTAATGTGCTAATAAGCGGCCTGTCGGCCTCAAGTGTGCCGCATGGTTTATTAACACATTGGCACATTAGCACATTGGCATATTAATTTATTCTTCAAACTCTGCTCTCAAAATATTCAGGATTTCATCTACGGTATCCTCTTCCAGGTCAGCCTTTTCGATGAGCATGTCGCGTGGTGCACCCAATACGCCTTTGGCTGTGTCGATACCCAGTTTCTTGATGGCGTCAATTACCCATCCGTCAATCTCGTCGCGGAATTCATCGAGCATGATGTCCTCTTCGCCTTCACCCTCTTCCAGTTCACGGAATACATCGATGGTATATTCGGTAAGCATACTTGCCAATTTGATGTTCATACCCTGTTTACCGATGGCCAATGACACTTCTTCCGGACGCAGATATACTTCAGCCTTGTGATTTTCAGTGTCCAGTTCGAGAGTGCTTACCTTGGCAGGGCTGAGCGCACGCTTGATGAAGAGTTCGATATTGTTGGTGAAGGGGATGACGTCGATATTCTCGTTACGTAGTTCGCGAACGATACCGCGGATACGTGAACCCTGCACACCCACACAGGCTCCTACCGGGTCAATGCGGTCATCATAAGATTCTACGGCAATCTTGGCACGCTCTCCTGGTATGCGGGCAATGCGGCGCACAGTGATGAGGCCGTCGTTGATTTCGGGAACTTCGTTCTCCAGCAGTCGTTGCAAGAATACGGGTGACGTACGGCTCAAGATAATCTTGGGGTTGTTGTTCACGTTATCTACACGGGCGATGACAGCGCGCACGGCTTCACCCTTGCGGTAGAAATCAGAGGGAATCTGCTCTGCCTTAGGCAACAGCAGTTCGTTTCCTTCATCGTCCAGCAACAGAATTTCCTTTTTCCATATCTGATACACCTCAGCGCTGATGATGGTGCCCACTTTATCTATATATTTATTATAGAGGCTGTCTTTTTCCAACTCCAGAATCTTTGCGGCCAATGTCTGACGCAGGTTCAAGATGGCGCGGCGGCCGAATTTCTCGAAGATTACCTCATCGGTAACCTCTTCGCCCACTTCGTAAGAGTCGTCAATCTTCTGTGCGTCGCTCAGTGAAATCTGCATATTGGGGTTCACCAGATCTTCGTCGGCCACCACTTCGCGGTTACGCCAGATTTCAAAGTCTCCCTTGTCGGGGTTTACAATCACATCATAGTTTTCGTCCGTACCGAACATTTTGGCAATCACACTGCGGAAGCTTTCTTCCAACACGCTAACCATGGTTGTTCTGTCAATATTCTTCGTCTCCTTGAATTCCGAGAACGTATCAATCAAGCTGATTGTTTCTGCTTTCTTGGCCATAAATTCTTATTTGAAATTTATTAAGTATTTAGTATATTTTATTTCATTGTAAGCGAAGGTCACATCCTCATCCACCAGTTTGGGACGCTTTTCTCCTTCCAGTTTCACTTTCTTGCTGGTGGTCACGGTGAAGTGTTCTTCATCAGCCTCTTTCAGCACTCCGGTCAATTTCATTCCGTCGTTTTTCAGAACCTCCACCTCCATGCCGATGTGGTTGACATATTGTTGCAGCACCTTGAAAGGTTGTCCGATGCCGGCCGAACCTACCTCCAACTCAAAATCTTCTTGTTCGCGGTCAAGTTTTGACTCGATGAATCGGCTCAGTTCCACACAATCTTCAATCCATACTCCTTCAGCGTGGTCAATTTCCACCACGATGCGGTTGTCGGGAGTCACGGTTACATCCACTAAGAAATAGTCTTTTTCTTCCAGCCATTCATTTACCAGCTGGGTCACTACGCTTTTCTCTATCATGCGCGTTTATAAAATGTAATAAAACAAAAGTGGGGCCTTGTCAAGCCCCACACACACTCATCATTTCGTCTGCAAATATACAAATAAACCATAGAATGGGCAACTATTCTGAAAAAAAAGCGTATTTTTGCCGCATAAAAAGCAAAAAATATGAGAAAAAGAGCCCAAAATAGCAATAAACAGTTCTTGATTGGCACTGCAGCTATGGCATTTGCCGTTATGGCGGTGGTCGTTATTTTCATCTGTCTTTGCCTGCCTTATATCAAGCCGGGTATGAAGAAGGAACAGGTAGCCGACCTTTATCAGATTGAATTTGCCCGAGGGTTTGCGGGCGATTCCGCCATTGTTTATCTGAATGACAGCCTTGTGTGGCACGATGTCGTTCCCTCAGATACCACCCGGCTGCTTATTCATCGTTTTGCCGATGAGAACACTTTGATGGTTAGCCGCTCGGCCGATGATGCTGTTTCCATCTTCAACATCCCAGATAAGGCTGGCCGTCTTATCCTGCGCAAGGCTGGTGGCATTGTCTCCATGACCACACTCAGTTGGTGAATTGTAAATGAATCTATTTTTTCACCGCAAACACAGCCGCATAGCTGGTGCTGTCTCCTAATACCTCCAATGCCTTGTCCAGGTCGGGGTCATCCTTCAATTGTTGGATGATGACACCGCGTTGGAAATAGTATCGTTTCACGATTTCTGAAGCTATCAGAGGCTTTATCTCCTTCTTCAGGCGGTCGAGGTCGGCCGACAAGTTGTGTTGCAGTTTCTTCTCCAAGGCATCAAATTCAGCTTGTGCATTCTCCAGATAGCCCTCAAATTTGGCAACCTCTTTCAATTCCTTCAGTGCCTTCTCACTTTGGCGGTCATATTTGAATCCGCTTTCCAGTACCATTTTCTTGAAGTGTTCGTAGTCCTCGTCCGTCAGTTCAAACTCTTGAGGTCCTGCAATGGTCGGGTGGGATAGGGCATATTCGTTGCCATACTCCAACAGTACGTCATCGTTCAGCAGATAGTAAAGCAAGTGCGATTGCTTGGGTACTTCCACTGCCACATCCGGGCGGATGCCTCCGCCGTCGCGCACTTCACGTCCAGCCGCCGTGTAGAACACATTCGTCAGGCTGTCCGGTGTGCGGATGGCTTGTCCCTTCTCGTCGCGGTGCTGGTAATCCAGCGCCTGTATGCATCGTCCGCTGGGGATGTAGTATTTCGATGTCGTCACTTTCAGTTGTCCGTTATAGGGCAGGTCGCGCGGAATCTGCACCAGTCCCTTGCCATACGTGCGTGTGCCTACGATTACCGCACGGTCAAGGTCCTGCAATGAGCCTGCTACAATCTCTGCCGCCGAAGCCGAAGCCCCGTCAACCAGTACCGCCAAGGGACTTTTCAGGTCCAATGGTTCACGTGTCGATTTATAGACATGACATGCCTGTCGCATTTTCCCCTTGGTCGAGATCAGTTCCAGCCCTTTGGGAACAAATAGGTTGACAATCTCCACAGCCTCCTTCAGTGAGCCTCCACCATTGCTCCGCAAGTCCAGAACGAACTGGCTGGCCCCCTGCTCCTTCAGTTCGATGATGGCCCGTCTGACATCGCGGGCGCAATTGTCCGTGAAACTTGTCAGTTGCACATATCCGCTTTTGCCATCCGTCAGCATTCCATAGTATGGCACGGCCGGAGTCTGTATGTTGCGTCGTGTGATGCGGAATTCCAGTGGAGCTGCCTCACCGGGTCTCTCCACTTTCAGGATGAAGGTAGTACCCGCTTCCCCCCGTAGCATCTCGCTTACCTTGTCCGTCATCAGTCCCTTCACATCCTTGCCGTCAATCTCCAGTATTACGTCACCCGCTTTCAACCCAGCTTCCGCAGCAGGCGTATCCTCGTAAGGTTCAAAGATGACCACCCGTTCGCGTTTCTTGTAGTAGCGTATGATAGAGCCTATGCCGGCATACTTTCCTGTAATCATCTGTTTCAGGTCGTCCAGGTCGTCTTCTGGGTAATACACCGTGTAGGGGTCAATTTCCTCCAGCATGGCATCAATGCCTGCGCGGATGACCTTTTGAGGGTCAATGGTGTCCACGTAGAACATATCCAGTTCCTTGTACACCGAGTTGAACACATCCAAGTTCTTTGATACCTGAAAGTTGTGGTTGTCCCGCTTGAAACCGGCCCAGCAGAGGCATAGCAGCGACACGCATATAGCGATTATCACATTGTTTTTCTTCATACCTATATATAATTATAGTATATATGTTGTTATTCGGTTTGCAAAAATAAGGAAACATTTTTCAGGTCAGTCTATCTATAAGGAACATTTAACTTTATTTGGTGGTTGGAGAATTTGAGGTGGCTCTTCAGCGAAACAGAATACTCTTTGCCCGTTCCTTCATCTCCTCCACTGCTTTCGAGGGAATCTTCTCTTTCGTGTCCAGTATCCGGTGGGCAATCCTCTTGGCATCCTCCATGCGGTCACATGCGGGCGAGGCATACATCTCCATCTCCAGATAGAGCGGATACAGGCGGTTGGGCAGCCGGTCGTATGCCCGTCGGTAAAGTGTGGCCGCCTGGTCAAACTGTTTCAGTGCCTCACAGTTCTTCCCCTGTATGTTCAGTATCATCGGGTCGCCACACAGGCGTTCCGCCTCCTTCAATATGCGGTTCGACTCCTCATGATGCCCCGTCTGGTGCAGGGCACGTCCGTATTCGAACAGGTAGTTGTGGTTCCACCTCATCCGTTCGTACAGCGGTGCATAGTCCTCACACACCACACTGTATGCCTCCATGTGGTACAGCGTGCGCACATTCCGCCACTCCTTCGCAGCCTCGTGGCGTGATTGCCAGATTTCTGCATTCTTCATTCCCCAATAGAGAAGAGGGGCAAGAATAATGAGCTTCCACCGTAGGGGCATCCCTTGTGGATGCCCAATGAGTGACAAACCATGCGTGTCCGGGCACCCACAAGGGATGCCCCTACGGTGGATGCTCACAGCCATATTACCTTTGTTCTCTCCCCCTTTGGGGGAGCCGGAGGGGGCTACCACCACCACCATCACTGCAGCCAGAAAATCCGGCAACTGCAACGGATACGCTGAAAAGGCAAACACTGCCACTGTCACCAGTGCCCCTGCTATACCGTAGGCCTGCCCGCGCAAAGCACAGACGAATGCCGTTATACCGACGGCCAACATCCCTATCAGTCCGCCCATTCCATATTTCACCGCCACAGTCAGGTATTCGTTGAACGCATGTTCGGGTGTTCCCGCCACATGCCGTTCCCCCTCCGTACCCTGTCCGCTTGCGAAGTACCGCTCCTGTGCTTCAGCGTATGCCGCTGGGAATCCCTCTGTTCCGTATCCCGTCCACGGCCGTTCGGCAATAGCCTGGCAGGCCACCTTCCACATCAGCAGCCGTCCGTTGGCCGAGTCCTCCTTCAGGTGAAAGACTCCCCATCCCACTCCGACGCAGAGCACCAAGGTTGCCCCCACTGCCATCAGCCGCTTACGGCTTCGCAGCAGTGTGCCGCACCATTCCCTGACGCTTCTCCATCGGTGCATCCCATAGACCGCAGCAGCTCCGGCAATGGCTGCTCCCCATGCCGAACGGCTCATCCCTGCAGGCAACAGCAGCAGGCAGAGGAGGAGAGTAAGGAGACAGAAGCCCCTTCCGACTCCCCTAAGGAGGGAGAGAGCAAGGGCGATACATTTCCTGTTCCCTCTCCATCGGGGAGGGATAGGTAGGCGCATCTCTCCCCCTTTGGGGGAGTCGGAGGGGGCCAATAACCCATTCACCGCCAGCGGCACCCCTATCGCCAGAAACCCACTGAACGGCCCGGGATTCAGAAATGTCCCAGTGAAACCGTACAGCGCATGGTTCGACATCCCGTCACCATACAGTTGGTCCAGTGCCACCACCGCTTCCCATATCACACATCCCATCAGCACAAACGATGCGATGTCGGGCAATCGTCTCACCACCCTTCGGGGCATCAGCAGGCACGCCGTCCACAGCCCTACCACCCCGATGCTCCCATACCGGTAGAGCATGGCCCAAGCCCCCGCCTGTCCTGCATCGGCATTCAGTGCCTGCCCGTCGGCAAACAGTGGTTGCAGGATGAGGATGAGAAAAATGGAACTTGCAATAAAATTTATTGCAACAAGTCGCAATTGGGAATTCTTCTTGTTTATGATGCAGGGGCTTTTCATAGAGACTTTGACAACTGTTTTTTATACAAACCCCAAAGCTCTAAATTGTCAATTGGAGAACCGATTAAGACGATTTTGTTTTGTTGGTTGATAAGGAATGTATTGTATCTGTTATTCTTTAACGTTATATTTGTCTTCATAAAGGTTTCGAGCGAGAAACTATATTTTAGCCCATAAGTACTTAGCATTCTTTTGGTTTCTTCATCCAAGGAATGTTTCTCACTTAGTATATAAACAATATCACAATTCATCTTTTTCCGTTGTAATTCCAAATTATATATGTACCAATTATATATTTGCATATTACATATAGAACATTCTTTGGTGTTCTGTATTAAAATTAGAATTCTGTTATCGTTGGTCATTTTCATTTCATTATTGGGCCATGTGATTTCTTTTCCTATAAAATCATTTATTGGATGATTCTTATAGAACAATAGAAGGATTATTATGCTTGCCCAAATCCAACTGATTGTTATCAGAGTTTTTTTCATAGTTTTATGTTATATGTGTAGATTGTATTTGGTTCATTGGAATTTATGGCATATATTGTGTTATTTTCTGATATGGTATAACAATCAAATGGATGTTCAAATACAATTCGTTTCAAAAGGCAACCATCCCAATCCCATAATTGAAGTTCTTTTGATTGACTTTGTGAATATCCTTGTCCTTTCCCTTTGTTGTACATGACCGCTATATATTCCCTGTTATTTTTTATATCACAAAAGAATGGTCTATTGATATTTTTTTCAATATTTTCTATATTCCTATCAGTATTGTCATCTATAAATATTTCTTTAATCAGAGTACCCGATACATCATAAATTCTCACCAGATTCATATTCCGATAAAAGTCAAGAATGACGTTGTTTCCCTCAAATCCTGCTGTGTATTTGAAATTTCGAATAAATCTTTTTTCTTTTTTTGCTTCTTGGTAAGGGTATTCTCCCCAAAATGTATATTCGCCATTTACACATGAAATGTGTTCTCCTTTTTGTCCGTTTGTCATACCTGACATGATATAAAAATCATCTCCAACTCTTACCATTTGATTAACGGAAGTTGGTGCTATGATTGGATTGCGTTTCGTGATGAATAATTCTTGTCCCCTTATTACAACTTCTTTTTCGATGTTGGAATCTAAGATAAAAAATGAAGAATCTGTATGTGCAAAATAATCGTAATAAGCCTTAGGATTAATGAATTCATTAGGACCTCCGCCTATATTTCCAGCAGAGAATAAGAATTTAAAACTGTTTATATCCCAAAAGGTATATATTCCTTTTGTTTGTTGTGGCTCTGTAATTACAATATATTTATTAAATATGTTAATTGCTCGTGGATACAAAAGAGTGTCTTCTATTTGGTGGACAAGGAAATTCCCCTCTATTGTGGGTATGGAGTCCAACGATATGGTGCTAATTGTATTACATTTGTTGTCTGAACAAGCATGAATACAGATTGATAAAATAATGATAAAAACGTTCTTTTTCATAAATCATTCATTTTAAGAAGAATCTGATATGAGATTCATATTCAGATTCTTCTTGATTATGTAAGTAAAAGAAATTTATTTCGCTTCTTATTTTCTACATTTTGCGGAATTTGAATAGTCGCTACATTTGACATCCATGCAAGTACTACACTTTACTACAGTAAAACTGCCTGAATCCGCGTTTGCAATAACATTATAGCAGTCGATTCTACTTCCTCCTAATCCAGACTCAGAATTTGACGCTAATGCCTCGATGTTATCTAATGTAAAGGCGAAATCTCCGTATCTCCAATTACCTTTTAAGCAAATATTTGTAGTCACAGTAAATGCTAACAATGTAACCATTACACATATATTTCTTTTCATCTTATAAATGTTTTTATTGTTGTAAATTTGTTCTTATTTTCTTCCGCTATTTATGCTCAAGCGATTACCCGAACCGTTTTGCATCGGATGCAGACAGATTTCTCCGTTTCAATTTAAATTAGTATCTTCGCGCCGTTAACCTCCTTTCTTTTTTAGAGGAGTCAGGGATGGTGAGAGTCGCTTCGGTTAAAAAGTCAACCTCTTTCCATCCCGTTTTATTCTCCTTGGTTAATGGGCAACCACAAGGGATTGCCCTTACGTTGGTCTTACACAATCATTGGCGGGTAGACCCCGCCCCTACGTTGGTTAATGATTCCTTGTATTTATGCTGTAGGGGCACCCCTTGTGGGTGCCCACAAATGTATGGCAACGCCGTATCGGGCACCCACAAGGGGATGCCCCTACAGTCCTACGTTTACAGATTCTTCCTGCCGTCAGAATGACAGAGACCGTCAGTGCCGCATAATCCTTGAACCAAAGGAACTTTGAACCTTAAACCTTGAACCTCGGACTTTGAACTTCGCTTTTCTTCCCCCCCTTGGGGGGATTGAGGGGGGCTTTTAATTCTTCCTATTCTTCCCCATCTCATCTCCCCCCATTCATCCACCGATTTCCAGATTCCCCACACGCGGCCGACGATGTATTCCTCCGGCACTACACCCCAGTAGCGCGAGTCCCGCGAGTTCTCCATCTTGTCACCACTCACGAAGTAGTAGTTCTTCAGGAACGTATAGGTTGTTATCGGTTGGTTCCCGAGGGTATAGGTACTGTCGTTCACCCGGTGAAGTTTCTGCTGCTGTTCCCATTCGATGACAGGCTTGTACAGATGGAAATTCCTGTCATTCATACCGATGCTTCCTCCCTCTTTGGGGATATAGTAGGGCCCCATGTGTCGGACAGTCCATCCTATCTCTTTCTTGTAAGGATAGGCTGGCACATAGATGTTCCATTCCCGACTTCTGCCCTGTTTGAATATTTGCTCCATGTGCTCCTGCGCCTCCACACATCCCAACGGCTCATCCACACCCCGCACGTGGTAGTGCGCATTTCGTATCTCCAAGGAATCTCCAGGCAGAGCAATGCACCGTTTCACATAGTAGAGCATCACATCAAACCCGATGCTGTCCTGTCGTTCAGGATAGGGAAAATTAAACACTACGATGTCGTTCCGCTTTACTTCTCCGAGTGCAGGTGTACGCCAGATAGTGAATTGCTCCTTATTAAATGCCGGTTTCAAGTCGAACAATCGTGCCCCCATGGTGAACTTTTCCACCAGAATGTGGTCCCCCTCCACAAGTGCCGGTTCCATGGAATCTGATGGTACACGGAACGAGGCAAAACAGAAGACTGTACCAATGCCGTAGAGCAAGGCCAGGCTAAAGACACCCATCAACAGCCAATAAGAGGTGTTGAGTACTTTGTGTATGAGGATTCTCTGATGTTCACTCATGAATTATTCCCTTTTATTTGGTCAAACAGAGCTTCATCCCTTGTCAATTCCCCAATCGCCGTAGCTGTAATTTTCCATTCCTTTGGAATGTCATTACGCATTAGTGCCAAAGACAGACACTTTTCTTCATCATTACTTGTCTCACCATCAAGATATTTGGTAATCAACAGTTCAATATCCTCATGTGACATAAATCTATATTCCATTTCATTCACCACCATACTTGTTCTTGATTTTCGTAAGTGAAAATACGCTCTTCTTTGCCTTTTGTGTGATTGTGTAAGATGTACAATCCACCAGAAGGTACATCATTATACGTCAATGTATCATTTTGGGCAATCTGTTTTCCAAATGATTTCCAATTGCCATCCATCCAACAGCATAATTCATATTCATCGCCAGTTTCTATGCAATTTCCATCATTGCGGCCTATGTAGCGTATGCGACAGACTTGTGTCGGTTTATTCAGTTTTAATCCGACCCAATCACCACTTCGGTTTTGTCCTTGAAAGGTTGTCAGAATGTTTTGGTCAAAAACTTTTTCCTTCTCTAATCCTTTCTCTCCTTTTGAACCGATGATTTCACCCGCAATAGGCTGATTATGCAAATTGAAAAATATCATTTCGTTGATGTTGCAATATGAACTGTTCGGCCCGATATATCTGAGATATCTGAATCTGTTCGGTTTGTCAATGCGAATATCATACCAATTCCCTGTCGTTTTTCCCTGATGTACATGCAAATCTGTGGCATCAGAGAAATCCGGGTTATTGGCTCCTTGGAATTTTCCTCCTGACATCCACATGTTGATTTTATCATTTATACGTAAAAACGGATGTTTGCGCAACAACTGCATTTCCTGTCTTATCTCATCGTTGGCCTTTATGTCAAGCACTTCACCCTCTTTCGTTACATAAAATGCATCTCCAAAGGGTTTCATTCTTCCATTTTCAGATAGTGCAGCCATATAGACAATTTCTCTTCCCATAGAGGGAAATGTCACTTTGTCATTCTTGATATTTCCATAATATACCGGCATCCAGTTCTCATTGTCAAACACACAAATGTAAGCCACTTTTTCTGTCGAATATTCAGAAGGGACATTCCTTGTTATATCCGTTGTCGCCATATATTCATCGGTTACATCTGTGAATTTGGGTATTCGGAACAGTTCAGGTACGCCTGTCTCTTCTTTCATATCTTTTGCAATAGCACGGTTTAACAGAAATTGATGTCTGAATACCTTTGGCTTGACATAATTGTGATATTCATTAATCGTATCTCCCGGTGTCCGTCCCATATAGAATGGTGCCGATGTTCCGTCCGGTTTGACAATGACACTCCACAGATGGCCTCGACTTCGGTTTCCCCAATGAGGGGTGAAATCAACAGCTGCAGGTATTCCCATATACCGGCACAAAAAGACAATATATCCAGCTTCATCACGACAGATTCCCGTTCTGTGTTTACACAAGGAGGAGCCTTTGGGCATAATGTTTCCTGGGAATGAAAACCATTCAAATTGAGGCATGACATCTGTTATTTTACATGCTTTGGCAAGAGCACTTCCTTTTTTATAGGTTGATTGATTGGAAGATTTTAGTCCCAACTGTTCCATTTCCCATATTTGGTTACTTTCTCCTGTATAAGTGGCCTGCACTAATCTTTCTATTCCCGTTTCATCTTTCATAGACTTCAAGCATAATCCACTCTCTTTGCACATGATTTTGTAACATCCATTCTCTACGGGAAGGATTACCCATTTTTGATTGTTGCCATTTTGGTACTTCCCCTGTAGGATGAACGTGTTTTCCTGCATTTGCCTACTGTTTGTTTCCAAACAGGAATTGGTGCCATCTCCATTGGAGGTTGAAATGCTCCAGCAGGCATACCCCCGATAATCCAGGCTCAACTGACATTGCTTGTCTGTTTCCTCGGCAGAATTTATAAGTCTTACAGTATCTGCTTGTCCTGATTGGAAGTCCGTTATGGATATACAGTTCCCTGTACTCAAATTCTTGATTCTGTAGTAATTCCTGCTATAGTCGTCTTCCTGACATTCTTCGAATGGTTCTACAGAAATCAACTGCATACAGTCCAGTCCTACAGCTCCTTTGTCGTACTCTACAGTAATTTGATTGTCACCTTTCTGCAACTCAATTTCCAATTCCGTTCGGTTAATCCTGAAAAATGTCATGGCTTTAGTGGGATGCAAATGCACCCGTCTGCCTTTTTCTCCATTGACAGATACAACAACGTGACAGTCTGTTCCTGTAGCGGCATAGCGCATATACAGATTTTTTTTGGCAGGAAGGGAAGAATGGACATTGAATGTGACAGTGGCCAATGGCTGGTCAAGCATGACCACCTTTCGGTAAAAAGCATTTCCGAACGTCATTTCCTTCGCATGGCTGAATGAGGCATTTTCTGCCTCTATCTGTATTCCCTTATCACTCCATACGGTATTTGATGTCAGATAAGGATATTCTTCACTGATGGTTGTACGCCAGTCGCTGGGTTGTTCGGTAAAAAGACGGTACGGTAGCACATAGTTCAAGAACAAGTCTATGTCATATTCTTTGCTCCACGACGCTTGACTCCATGCGTCACACGCATTTTCCACTGCCTTTATCAATTGTTCTGCATTCAAGTTTTCGATGTCCCATTGTGGCGTTTTCTTCCTGAAATCTATTTCCTTCATCAATTCATGGAAGACACTGTCACGAAATTGCTTAGGTTCGATGGCCATTCTTGCATAAATTGAATCATACGCTTCCATTCCTTCACCGACAAAGGAATAGTGATAAGGCATATTCTCTATAAGGAATTTGGCAGCTTTGTACTTTAATTTGTCAGGGTCATTCTTAAAGTGTTCCAATACTTCTTCTATTTCATTCCTATTTTCTTTTGCTGCATCAAGAACTTGTTCTATTCTTTTGTTACAACACGAAAAAGATATAAGGAATATCAAGGTTACAATTAATAGAACTGAACAGCCAATACCTTTATATATGAATTTATTTTTCATCCCTTCATCTTGGTTTTTCCAAATCAGTCAATGGCAATACGACAATGATGGGATTATCCGTATCCTCAATTGAAATTTCAGAATCGGATTCAAAATGATTGTTCCAATCCGAAGCACTGACTGTATAGAGTAGAGAATCTTTATAGTCTCCCACTACAGCATTTCTGATAGGTGGAAAATCCTTTAAAAGGCTGTCATAGACTTTTGTGTTACCTTTTGAATAATACACATAATAATCTTTATCTTTTTTAAAACCAAAGAAATAGCAATCCTTCTCAATTTCTCTAAAATCTTTAATCCAACGACAGGTCCCTTTTTCTCTGTATTCAGAGAGAGAGTTTTGGGTATATTCCTCATTTTCCATCCACATATTGGAACCTGCAAACCTAATTTCTATACTTGGCACTCCATTGATGTCATAAATAATGTTTGAGATAGGCCAAGTGAAATATTTTCCCTGTACACAAAACCTATTTACAGTGAAGACCAACTCCTTCATTCTGTCATCTTTACGAATGATTTCTTTTACAGGCAATGAATCTCCCGATATGGTATATTGGCTGATGTACGCATCGTTTCTCTTATTTATGTTGGGCTCAAATACATAAAACTCATTTTCTTGTGTGAATTCCAAAGCAAAACTAATTTCTATGTTGGCTACAATCTTGATGAATTCCCCTTCTTGATTGTATTTTTTCACTTGTCTGTAGTTATCCAGTACATATAAGTAATTGTTAAAATAGCAGAAGTCAGTAACAGCGATAACTTCGTGCGGTCCATGCCCCTTTTGTATTTTAGAAATATAATTTCCATTTCGGTCAAAAATGAAGACTGTCATATCGGATAAAGAAAAGGCATATATCCTTTTTTCTGAGAAAGCAATTCTTGAAATGTCATCATGTAAATAGCATTCTTCTGTTGTTTCCAAAGGAATTGCTTTGTAAGACTTGAATGCAGATTCTTTGTTTGTGATATTTTGAGGGACTTCTATTACAAGGAGATTTTCTTCCTCTTTTTGCAAGCTTTTAGAGCAAGCTGTCAGCAATGGAATGCAAATTAGTAAGAAAAGTATCTTTTTCATTTTTTTTGTTTTTTTTATGTCAGGGCATTTCATTGAATGATTTGCCCTGACAGATAATACATAAATTAATATCTAATACATTTACAGTTCATATCTTCGGGTTCAGGACAGTTAAGACAGGTATCCCCATTCTCGGCAGAATAAACTCTTAGCCCAGTGTATGAAGGACCATTTTCGACTCCTGCCAACGCCTCCAAATTCGCCAATGCCAACTCTGACATATCGGCCTTTGCTTGACTCATATACACATTATATCCGGCTACTGCCATCATGGCAACCACAAAAGTTGCACTTAAAATTTTCTTTTTCATTTTACTTTCTGTTTTAACTTGTTAATACTTTCTTTTCGGTTCACTTTCTGCTTGATCATTTCCACAGTGGGGTGAACTGTTGCCCAATTCATTTCAATTTCTGTCCTTTGTCTTCGCGAAGATAGGCTGCACCTCGGGAATAAAAATAAATCCTTATTTATTTTGTATTCCGCTCAACTTGCACTACCTTTGCCCCGTTTTTACAACCTCCTTTCTTTTTTAGAGGAGTCGGGGATGGTGAGAGTCGCTTCGGTCAAAAGGTCAACTTCTTTCCATCCCATCTTTTACTCCATGGTTAACGGGCACCCACAAGGGATGCCCCTACAGTCCTACGTTTACAGATCCTTCCTGCCGTCAGGATGACAGAGACCGTCAGTGCCGCATAATCCTTGAACCAAAGGAGTGCTGAGTTTTGAATGCTGAGTGCTTTAAACCTTGAACCTTGAACTGATTCTTCGCTTTTCTTCCACCCTTTGGGGGGATTGAGGGGGCTTCTTCACCCCTTCACCTCTCCCTTAATCCGTAGTTTGATGGGACTGTCATCGGTGTTGGCATACACGGTGATGCTCTTGTTGAACATGCCCGCCTCTTCGGCCGTGTAGGTGATGGTGACAGCCATCTCTTTGCCGGGCTTGACAGGTTCCTTCTCAAACGTGGCGGCGGTACATCCGCAGCTGGTCACCACATCGAGGATAATCAGCGGACGGTCGCCCCTGTTGCGGAGGGTGAAGGAGACGGTTTTCTCCTCACCCACGGCCAGGATGCCCAAGTCCAACCCGTGGACAGGCACCTCTATGATTGTATTTACAGATTTTTCCGTGTCACGTCCCGTCAGGGTTTTCATATAGAGATTGCGCACAGCCCGGTTGTGGATGGGGTTACCGATGACGGCCACGCGGTTCTCCCCATCGAGCAGGAAGGTATGGAACATATCTTCTTCGGGAAAACGGTTCAGACTGTCCAACCCGTTCTGCATATCCACACAGATGGGATAGGTGAAGTCATCACGACGGGTGATGTAGCGCGCCTCCTTCACACTCTTGGGGGAGAGGAAGAAGAGGAACGGCACATGCCCACCCGTGGCGGAATCCACTTCGGCAATGAACTTCTTCCACTCATGCAGTTGCAGGCGGCAGCTGGTGCACCCTGTGGAATCCACATAGACCAGCACTTTGTGCGCAGGAGCGTACATGTCCATCGCCACTGTGTCACGCGCCTGTACCGTGAAGACCGCCCCTTCGGGCATATGTACCGTGCGGCCTTGCCACTGTTCTACGGTGTGGGCTATGGTCGCGCGGTTGTCATCGCTGCAGCTGATGAACACAATGCTCGTCAAAGCAGACAATCCCATCCATCGAGTTAGTTTTCGCATAGTTCTCTATATAATTTAATAAGGTGTATCAATACAGTGAGACTTTGTCGCGGATGCTGAGATATTTGACACGTTCACCGGTTTTTCCTTCTTGTGGGCAATCTACAGAACCGTCTCCCATGCAGTCTGGAACTCCCGCTTCATTCTCCCCTTGTGCCAATGCCTCTATGTTTTCAAGCAAAAGCCCCCTGTATTCATCCATAGGGTCGTTGAACATACTCCGCAAACTGATGACTGTTCCTGAAAGGAATGTCAATCCGATAATAATAATTTTTGATTTCATGTTATTACTCTTTTTATTTTGTTTTTGCAAATGTATGCGAATGAATGATGCACTCAAAACTTTTTCTTTACTTTCTTTTCTTGCGGGCTATTACAATTTCTTGTAACAATAAAACACTTTGTTACACAGGTGGATAATGTTTTTACTTGAATCTGTTAATAGATGTAAAAATGGGGGGGGGTAAATTCTAGAATATCCCATAACAGATAGGATAGAATTGTTAGAAGATGCAGACAATTTAAGAAAAAAGAATCGTACAATGGCTGATATTCGGAAAAATGTATTACCTTTGCCGTGCTTAACATAAACACCATATAATATGGCAATCATCAGAAAAACCATTTTAGTCATCGCTGCATGTGCAATTGCTATCGTATGTGTAAATGTGAAAAACTACCGTGCGACTCGTGCGGAGATTCGGAATGAAATCAATATGTCGTTCCGTCAATTGGCACCGAATTGGCCGGATTCCATAATGAGAATTACGGATGAGCCAAGGCTATATACATACGATACGGAACATTATAAGAAGAGAAATGTCAAGAGGTTCGTATGGGCAGAGGGTGATGTAAGCGTTTCTCCCAACCTGTTTCATCCTGAACATTTGGATGATTGTATGGTTATAACAGATGCAACCGCTTTGATGACAACCGAAGACTACGATCTTCAAATCGTCGATTCCCTTTGGAACGGAGTGCTGCATCGTGCCGGCCATCGGGTGACCGCCACAGTCACATTGGATGCCAAAGACTTGCGCGAGATGTTCCCCACGCCCGACACGCTGGTGACGGAGGATATTACGGTGAAGCATTACGAATCGCGGCCGCATCCGACGGCTTCGTATTGGGCGACAGATTCCGTCTCTATCGGAATCTGCAACCACGGTATCCTGGTGGGGCGGGTGGATATCCCCATGGACCATATTGCATCGGCCATGCCGTGGTGGACGTATGAGCACACGCTGTTGGTGACATTGATGGTGTTGGCAACCTTGTACTTCCTGTGGCAGAACTTGGTATGGAAATTCAAGCGGACTAACAAATTGTGGATGGGGTGTTCCATGCTGGATGCCGAAACGGGAGTGATGATCTCGCTGGAAAGTGGGAAAACGACCAAACTGTCGAAGTTCAATCTGGAATTTCTATCAAAGATTTCGGAAACTCCCCAGCGCGAACTCTCCAAGCAGGCCATTTGTGACATGTTTTGGCCTAAACGGGAACTGAAGGGATGCACCTCGAATTACAACACATTCATCAGCCGCTTGCGCTCTGAACTTGCCCCCATAGACCATACCATTGAAATCAGGACCTTGCCCGACGGAGGAATCGGTGTCATATACCTCCGCCCAGTTACCCGTTCCCTGTTTCTGCTCCGCCACCTGATGAAAGAGGGTATCTGACCACCTGCTCCTCCGTATTCACATCGGTGGCCCAAAAGAATCCTTCTTTTTCATCCACATGTATGCCATAGATTGCATGGTCAAGGTGATAGCATCGGACAGGGTTCCCCTCCAAGTCAAAGACACGGAGATAGCGGCCGCCATCCTCAGTGCCTGTCGGGTCGGCCGCAATCTCTTTGAAGGTGCGGCCATGAAAGACGGTATAGATAAAACTGTCCGTTATCTGCACATCACTGTATCCCATGATGCCCGTGGGGACGGCATACCCTTGGGGTGTAGTATGGAAAACAGGTTCGCCATGCGGACCACGAATGGCCTTCCGTTTGTTTTCCTGCAAACGGTATATCTCCATGACATCGCCCAATTGGGTGGCCGCAACCAGTGTCCCATTACCGGGATGGTAGTGGATATAGGCATTCCAAGCCGCAGCCAATGGAGCAAGACTGTATTCTTTCACTGTATGGTGGGTTGGAATCTTCCCTGTCTGGCCGACAAGCTTCCCATTGCGTCCCACGTGCCACACCCGCGACTGGCCGGAAAGGTCGGGCATGAACCAAGTGGTGTCGTTGTAAAGGGCTATGTCGCGCGCACTGATGATTGTCTGTTTGTCCAGTCGGATGACTTCTGCCTGTTCGACCCGACGCTCCACAGGCAAGAATCTCCAACGGGCTATCTGCCGTTTGCCCGGGTCGAGCGTCCAGATGGAATCCAACGAAACAACCCGCATGGTCTGTCCTCGCAACATTTCCTGCGGCCCTTCGCCCCGCTTGCCGAAAGAGGCAATGTGGCTGAATGTCTTTTTGTCGTAGATATGACCGAACTCGTCAGCATTATGCATGTCGAAAATGAACAGGTAATCTCCATACGCATGAATGCGGAACGGATAGCGCAACATGGCCTGCCGGTCGTCCAATACATGTCCTTCGCCTTTCAGCTCTATAACCTCTGGAAAATCGGTAAAAGTAACATCTTCCATCACATCCTGTTTCTTGTCGTGACATGCAGATACCATGATGGTCAACAGGCATATCGCTACTGCAAGTGTTGTTTTTCCTTTCATATTTTCATTTGTTTGTTTTAACATGCAAATGTAGCCGAAGTAATCTTTCCATCCGAATAAAAGGGTATTTATTTTACGACATGGCATCTTACTTTTTTTTGTAACAGACAGAACTACCCATTTCATCGGGCTTCTTTTCTATACATTTGCAGGGCGCAACATCAAGGGCAATCGGGAGAACCGTTTATAGGCCGGCTGTCTGGCCCTTTATTTTGTAACTATTCAGCGATTCTTTTTAGTTCAAACACAGAGACGCAGAGGCGCAGAGGTTTCTTTCTTAGAGTTTAATGGAGACTTGGAGAATAAAACGCCCTACGAGCGTTTTGAGGTGTACCATTGGCTGACTTGTCGGCCAAAACTCTG
>JAFXDL010000113.1 GCA_017516265.1 Bacteroidaceae bacterium | reverse complement strand
ATGTCGGCCACGGCATTGCCACCCTCTTCACCCGGATACCATGCCTGGATGACTGCCGCACAACGCTCAGCCAAGCCAGACACCACCTGTGCCCGACCGCCGAACATGACCAGCACCACCGGTTTGCCTGTCTGGATCAGCTCCTCCACAAATTGTTCCTGCTTGCCGGGCAGACGCAGCCCTTGGCGGTCGCGGTTCTCACCACACAGCATCACGTTTTCACCCACGGCAGCTACAATCACATCGCACTCACGGGCCATCTTCAGCGCCTCTGCCTTGTCGGCCTTTTCGCCCGATTCCACTTTGCGATGCAGGGTCTGGTATTCCCAAGCGCGCTCGTCGCCCCCCTTGGTATATTTGGTTTCCACCTCTTCCGTCCAGTCGCATCCGCGGGAGTAGCGGATGTTCACGCCTGCGGGTTTGCGGGTGTCCATGCCTTCCAACAGTTTCACGATGTGAGGCTCGTTGAACACCTCTTCGTCCATAATCCGTTTCCAGAAGTAGGACATGGCCGGGAAGGTATAGTCGCCACACATGGCCCATATGGAGTTGGCATTCGGCCCGGTGACAAGAATGTTCTTCACATCCTTCAGGGGCAGGATGCCGTTGTTCTCCAGCAACACCACCGACTGGGCGGCAATGTCGTAGGCCGTCTGTCGTTCCTCAGGAGAGTCCAATGTGATCTGTTCGGTGCTGTACAGATAAGGATTCTCGTCAAAGAGGCCGGCGAGGAATTTGTGACGGAGCACATTCTTCACCGCCCGTTCCAACACCTCGGGCTTCACTAGTCCCTGTTCGATGGCTTCGGGCAGGTATTGGTAGTTGGCTCCTGAAGGGAAATCCACATCGTTGCCATTGTTGATGGCTATGGCTGCAGCTGCCTTCTGCACAGCATTCTCGTAGCCGGGAATCTGGTCGATGGCTGTATAGTCGCTCACCACCATACCGTCGAAGCCTACATATCCGCGCAAGATGTCTTGCAGAATTTCTCTGTTCTCCACACAGTTGGTGCCGTGTACCGCATGGTATCCGGGCATCACCACCCGGCTGCCAGTCAAGCGTATCATGGCTTCGTGGGGCAGCAGAATCTCTTCCATCATCTCCTTCTCGTCGGCATCACCGCCACCACCATATCCCAAGTAGTGTTTTGAGCAGGCACCCACGCCTTTCTTCAGGTCATCCTGTTGTAAACCTCGCACAAAGGCTGTTCCCATGACGGCAGACAGGTAACCGTCCTCGCCATACGATTCCTCCAAGCGGTTGAAGCTGGGTATGCGGCACACATCCACCATGGGCGAGAGCGACAACACACCGCCCATCTTTCTCAGGGCAATACCCGTCTGCAACGTCTTCAGTTCGGCCAGTTCGGGATTGAACGAGCAGGCCTGGCCAATCTGTTGCGGATAGATGGTGGATCCACTGGTGTTGACACCCGAGAGCACCTCTTCGTGGAAGAGTGCTGGGATGCCGTTGGGCGTATGGTGCATCAGCCAATCCTGCACAGCGGCCACGCGGTCGCGCAGGGTGTTGGCATCCACCGGCTTCTGGCTGGCATATTGCGAAAAGTGTCCGATACCGTTGGGTATCAGTTCGCGGCATTTCAGCGTGTCCAGTCTGCCTGCTTCGTCAAAGAGGTCGTCCATGAATCCGCTTCTGAGTTGGGCGACGCGCTCTTCCATCGACATCTGTGCATAGAGCTCGTCCACTTGGCTGTCAATACTTGCCGGCTGATTGCTACAACCGGCCATCAAAAAGATTGTTCCTAATACCAATAAGTTGTGTTTCATGTTGTTGGGGAGTATTTTATGCTATTTCTTTTCAAATACTTGATAAAGTGAATCTACCTTGGGATACAGGGATTCCATCTTCTGTGGGTCGTTCTTACGGACGGCCTCTCTCAGTTCAATGCAGAGGTTGATGAGGCTTCCGACCTTTCCTTTGCCACCTTTGTCATCGCCTTGGATTTTGGCACGTTTCCCGTTGACGAAATATTCCCAACCGGTGCCGTCGAGCACGATGTCTTCTATATTGTCTATAATGATAGTCTCTCCGTTTTTAGTCTTTGCTTCTATTCTTCGTTTCGGGGGAAACTTGGCTTGCCCAATAACCGCATTCCATAGTCGTCTCATCGTCTGTGCCATCTCATCGCGGATGGGCAGAAGATACATCTTTGTGCCGGGCGCATGGTAGAAGGTCATTACCTTGTTTTTCCAAACATTTTTCTCCAAATAGCTGGTTGCTTGTTGGAGTCTTCTCCAGATAGAAGTCTCGGCTTCTATATAGACCAACGCGTGTGCCACAGAATCATAAGTCAGCGATGATTCCACATCGAACGATGGGATGCAATTCATTCCGAACTCTGTATTGGCTGGAACCAAAAGTCGCTCGATTTCCCTATCGTATTCTTCTATAGAAACTGTTTCCTCATTGATGGGAATCAGCGTCTCTTGTGCCTCCGCGCCTATTCCTGCAAGCAGGGCCAAAAGGATGAAAACAAGTTTTCTCATGTTGTTGATGTTTTGGTTAATTTTGTCACAAAATAGGGATGCTATTGCCATAACACAGTTTCATCTGCAAAAGTATCTCATCTTCCGTACATTTCCAAGCAAACGAAAGGAAAAGTGAGATACTCTTACCTACATTTTTAGTTTTGCCTAACAGAAAAATCCATTTGCCTTGCTCTTTTTTTAGTTTGCCTTTAGTCAAAACTTTAATCAGCAGTGCTAATCATGTAATCAGCAGTGGTGATTATGTGATTAGCACTGATGATTATGTAATCACCACTGCTGATTAAAGTTTTCTCTTCGCTCTGATTAAAAATTGCAGCAGGCAAACCAGTTTTTCTGTTAAGCAAAACCGATTTTCGGCTTAAGGTGGGTTCTATAAATTCGCTTTGTCGAAAATTCGGGCTTTAGCCAGAATATTTTTGTTAGTAAAAGAGGAAGTGTAGCGGGCTACACGACCGAGTTTGCTAACGAAAAGATTCGGATAAAACCGAATTAGCGGCAAAAGGATTAAAGTTCTCACCATTGTTAATAATCTGTGGGAATTTATAGAACCCACCTTAAGATATTTCTGTTTATGCTTAAGAGTGACGAAAAAAATGTAGGATTTTCTTTGTCAAATGCTACTGAATCTGTACTTTTGTGTCGCAGATAATGCAAATATGTATAACAAGTTATTAAGAATAGGAGAGAATATGAAGACGAGAAAGCTTTTTTCATGTTTGGCTACAGGCCTGTTGCTGTGTGCCGGCCTGACATCGTGTCATCGTGTGACCCCCAATGCGGGAACGGAAGCTGTGTTGATACACAAGCCTTACTTCTTTGGCAAAGAAGGAGTTGACCCCACGCCGGTAGAGACGGGTTCGGAATGGGTGTGGTTCTCAACCGAGAACGTATATGTGTCGATGGTGCCCCAAAAGTACGATGAGAATCTGGAGGATGTGACATCGAACGACAACACCCTACTGGACTTCAACACTCAGATACAGTTGCAGGTGATTGACAACAAGTCGCCCCTGCTGATAGAATTGTATGGTTCCGACTGGTACACCAATGTGATACAGGAGACCTACCGCAACACGGTGCGCAGCTACATTTCGCGTTACAATCCGTTTGACCTGATGTCGAACCGCGAAGTGCTCGACAGCTTCAAGCTGATGGTGAAGAAGGATATGGTGAACCACATTGCCGCCCTGTCGAAGGAGCGCGAACTGCCCATCAGAGTGGTGAACGTGATTGTGGGACGCGCCATCCCCAACGGTCCGCAGAAGGAGGAGATGGACCGCACAGCAGCCGCCAACCAGGCCAAGCGCACCGAAGAGTCGCGCCGCGAGATGCTGGTGGCCCGCGAGGCTGCCGAGCGCCAGCGCGCCATTGCCGACAAGGCTTATCAGAAGGAGCTGGGCTTGAGCACCGACCAGTTCATCCAACTGCGTGCCTGGGAAATCATTGAGAAGAAGGAGGGGGCCAACATCGACGTCCTCGTCGGATCGGGCGGAACGGCCAGCATGTGGAATGTGAGGAGATAATAATTTAGGAGTGTAGGAGTTAGAAGGTAGGAGTGTAGACGATAGTCTTGCTTCCAGTGGTGTTCCACAAGCCAAACATTCGTCTACACTCCTAAGCGAAGCGTCACTCCTACTTCCTACACTCCTTGAAATGATTTGCTAAAATTAAAATCCAACTATATCATGAAAAAGAACCTAATCCTATGGACGGCCTGCCTGATGATGGCCCTTACCGCCTGCGTACAAACGAACAAAACGAGTGCTGCTGAGCAGACTCAGAGTGAACAACCCGAAAAGACGCGCCGCTTCCGCACCGACATCCCGCTGGACAGCATCCGCCTGAGCGACCCCTGCATCTTGGCCGACAAGAAGACCAACATGTACTACATGACCGGTACGGGCGGACTCCTGTGGAAGAGCAAGGACTTGGCTTTGTGGGAAGGTCCCTACCGCGTGGCCTTGACCGACACGGCTTCGTGGATGGGCCGCCGTCCGCAAATATGGGCGGCTGAGTTGCACGAGTATAAAGGAAAGTACTACTACTTTGCCACCTTCACCAACGAAGCCATCAAGATTGACACCGTGCGTGGCAACGTCATACCCCGCCGCGCCAGCCATGTGCTCGTGAGCGATAAGGCTGAAGGCCCTTACCGTCCGATGGCCGACCCGACTTACTTGCCCGACAACCAACCGACGCTGGACGGAACCTTCTGGGTGGATACCGACGGCAAGCCTTACATGGTCTATTGTGGAGAATGGTTGCAGAACTGGGACGGCACGATGGAGAAGATAGAGTTGAAGCCCGACCTGAGCGGCTCCATCGGCGAAGGCAAACTGATGTTCCGCGCCAGCTCGTGTCCCTGGAGTCGCGAAGTGGAAGACGGCAAGGTACGCCCCAACAAAGTGACCGACGGGCCGTACCTGTTCAAGACCGGCACCGGACGCTTGGGTATGATATGGACCAGTTGGGTCGATAATGTCTATACACAGGGAGTTGTCTATTCCGAAAGCGGCACTCTCGATGGCCCTTGGGTGCATGAGGCCGAGCCTATCACCCCGCCGAACTTCGGGCACGGTATGCTCTTCCAGACCCTCGAAGGCAAGTGGCTGATGTCAGTCCACAGCCACAAGGACGTAGGCCACTACATTCGCATCCCCAACCTCTTCGAAGTGGACCTCTCAGGCGACCGCCTTGTGGTAGGAAAGAAGTATGTGCCGGGGAAGAAATGAAATAGCCGTATAAACAAGAAAGGGATGCATCGCGCACCCCTTTCTTT
>JAFXDL010000011.1 GCA_017516265.1 Bacteroidaceae bacterium | reverse complement strand
GTGCCATTGAAGTGCGTGTGGACAGCCTGAAAGGCCAACTCCTTGTCCGTCTGGATGTGCCGGGTACAGGAGGTTGGGAAAAGTGGCAGACACTGGTGGCCGACATCAAGTCCAAAGTCACAGGTGTGCACGACCTCTACCTCTGCTTCACTGGTCGTAAAGGTCCTCATTTGATGAACTTCGACTGGTGGGAAATGCGTGGTGTAGAGCAGGCCAATATGCCCTTTACACAGACCAAGTTCACTGCTGACCCTGCTCCCTTGGCTGTGGGCGATACACTCTTTGTGTATGCCTCACACGACTCTTCTCCCGAAGATATTGTTGACCCCAATGAACGTAGTTCGGCCGGTTTCTTCATGTATGACTGGTTGCTCTATTCTACTACCGACATGGTCAATTGGACAGAACATGGGGCTGTAGCCTCACTCAAGGACTTCGCCTGGCGTAGTCGCGACAATGGTGCTTGGGCTATCCAGACCGTTACACGCAATGGCAAGTATTACCTCTATGCTCCCTTGCACGGTCATGGTATCGGTGTCTTGGTGGCCGATTCTCCCTATGGTCCCTTCAAGGACCCATTGGGCAAACCCCTTGTATGGCAGCGCGAACATTGGGAAGACATTGACCCCACTGTCTTCATTGATGATGACGGACAGGCATATATGTACTGGGGTAATCCCAATACCTATTACGTGAAGTTGAATGAGGATATGATTTCTACCAGTGGAGACATTGTGAAATTGCCCCGTATTCCTGATTATCAGGAAGGTCCCTGGTGCTACAAGCGTGGCGACAATTACTACATGGCTTTTGCCTCCACCTGTTGCCCCGAAGGTATCGGTTATGCCATGAGCAAGAGTCCTACCGGGCCGTGGACACATAAGGGACACATCATGAATCATACTCCGCGTACCCGTGGTAATCATCCGGGTATTGTCGATTTCAAGGGACGCACTTATGTGTTCGGACAGAACTATGACCTGAAGAACATTGATATCCTGCGCCACTATGAACGTCGTTCGGTAACCTTCACAGAGATGAAGTACAATGCCGACGGTACCATTGCCGAACTTCCCTATTGGCTTGACCAACAACCTGCAGAGCAGCTCCATACCTTCAGTCCTTATCGCCGTGTAGAGGCCGAAACCATGAACTGGGGCTATGGATTGAAGAGTGCCAAGGTGGGATTCGACAATACGGGTGTAGTGGAGAAGATGCCATTCTCTGAAGGCAAGCGGAACATGTACATCTATCACATAGATAAGGATGAGTACATCCGCCTGCGTGGTGTTGATTTCGGTAAGGGAGCCAAGCGCTTCACCATTTCTGCAGCAGGTACGGGTACGGCCAAACTGACAGTCCGTCTCGATAGTCCCGAAGGTCCTGTGGTGGGAACTGTAGCCATCAAATCTACAGGTAAGGTGGAGAAGTACCGCTCGTTCAAGACTAAAGTCAGTGGTGCCCAAGGTGTGCACGACCTCTACCTCTGCTTCGATGAAGCCGAAGGTGATGTACGCCTTGATTGGTGGAAGTTTGAGTGAAATAGTTCAATGGGGTCCAATAAGGCTGATTAGCCCAATGATTTTCTAATTAGTCTTATTGGTCTTATTAGTCTAATTGGTCTTATTAGACCTATAATATTATATAACATGAAAAAGTCTTTATTGAAATCCTTGGCATTGGCGGCACTTTGTCTGTGTCCCATGCAGAAGGTGTCAGCTGAGGTTGACCCTAACTTTTATATTTTCCTTTGCTTCGGACAGTCCAATATGGAAGGGGCTGCCCGTCCTGAAGCACAGGACCTTGTGAGTCCTGGTCCCCGTTTCCTATTGATGCCTGCCGTGGATGATGCCCAGCGTGGCCGTAAGATGGGTGAATGGTGCGAGGCTACTCCTCCGCTCTGTCGTCCCAATAACGGACTGACTCCTGCTGACTATTTTGGTCGCACCATGATAGCCAATCTGCCCGAGAACATCCGTGTGGGTGTCATTCATGTAGCTATTGGCGGCATCCGTATCGAAGGTTTCATGCCCGATTCCATTGATAATTATGTGAAGACCGTGGCTCCACATTGGATGAAGGGGATGCTTCAGGCATACGACAACAATCCGTATGAACGTATCATCACGTTGGCCCGCAAGGCTCAGCAGGATGGTGTCATCAAGGGTATCCTGATGCATCAGGGATGTTCCAACACTGGTGACCAACAGTGGGACGAGAAGGTGCAGCATGTCTATGACCGCATGTTGGCCGACCTTGGCCTGGTTCCCGAACAGGTACCTCTGATTGTAGGTGAAGTGGTACAGGCCGACGGTAAAGGAGTTTGCATCGGTATGAACAAGCAGATACAGGCTCTGCCTCAGACCATCCATACCTCACACGTGGTCTCTTCTGACGATTGCACCAGCGGTCCTGATAACCTCCACTTTGATGCTGCCGGTTATCGCGAGTTGGGTGCACGCTATGGTGACAAGATGCTCCACCTCTTGGGCTATGAGAGCAAGCGTCCTACCTATATAAGTAAAGGAATAGAGGTTCCGGCTGATGCCAAGGTGGCCGAAACAACCTTTCCGGGCAATGAGTTTCCCAAGGTGGACAGTCAGCGTAGAGCCTACTTCCGTGTGATGGCTCCCGATGCCAAGAAGGTGCAGGTTGATATCTGTGGAAAGAAGTATGACATGAAGCGCGACAGTAAGGGAGCCTGGATGGCTGCTACTGATCCCTTGGCCGTAGGATTCCACTACTATTTCATCTTGGTGGATGGAGTCTCCACCGTTGACCCCGCCACTGACACCTTCTTCGGTTGTCACCGTCAGGCTGGTGGTATAGAGATTCCCGAAGGAGCTGAAGGGGATTATTATCGTCCGCAGCTGGGAGTTCCTCAAGGACAGGTGCGCAGCATCTATTATTATTCTCAAAGCGCAGGCACTTTCCGTCATGCCATGGTCTATACTCCGGCGGAGTATGAGAAGGGAAAGAAGAAATATCCCGTCCTCTATCTGCAGCACGGTATGGGTGAGGACGAGACCGGATGGAGCAAGCAGGGTCACATGCAGCACATCATGGACAATGCCATCCATGAGGGTCGTGCTGTGCCTATGATTGTGGTGATGGAGAGCGGTGACATCCGTGCGCCTTTCGGTCGTGGTATGACTCATGCCACGTATGGCAATACATTCTATCCCGTTCTGTTGAATGACCTTATTCCCTATATTGAGGCCAACTTCCGCACCAAGGCAGACCGCGAGAACCGTGCGATGGCCGGACTTTCATGGGGTGGACATCAGACCTTCGACATTGTGTTGAACAACATGGACAAGTTCGCCTGGATGGGAGCTTTCAGTGGTGCTCTCTTCGGTGTGGATGTACAGAAGAGCTATGACGGTATCTTCACCCGTCCTGACGAGTTCAACACACAGATTCATTACCTCTTCCTCAGCTGTGGCACAGACGAGAACTTCGGCACCGCAGCCCTTACCGACAACTTGCGCAAAGCAGGTATCAAGGTTGATTTCTATGAGTCACAAGGCACTGGTCACGAGTGGCTCACTTGGCGTCGCGGATTGAATCAGTTCATCCCGAAGCTGTTCAAGAAGAAGTAAGTTGTACTTGCCTTGCTTTTACGCAGCTAACTGCATTCGCAGTTGCAGCAAGCTGGGATTACAGATCCAGCTAGCTGCAATGGCCAATACAGTTAGCTGCATTTTTTCTTAATAAACGTAACTTCTGATAAAGTTGAATACTCTTTGGGGAGCCTTCTTCACAATCAAACCAAGTGCCGTATTTCGCAATCCATGGCAGAATAGTCCGGCTCTTGTGAGATTTCTGGTACCAATTCCGTATATTCAATTTTACCTTCTGCATCAACCACCACTATGGCTCTAGCCAGCAATCCGCTGAGTGGCCCTTCGGTCATCAGCACTCCATAATCGCGTCCGAAGGAAGAGTGCAGGCGGAAGTCGGAAAGCATCACCACATTTTCTATCCCCTCGGCTACACAGAAACGGCTCTGTGCAAAAGGCAAGTCGCGCGAAATGCAAAGCACCACCGTATTGGGTAGCGAAGCGGCCAGCTCATTGAATTTCCTTACAGAGGTGGCACATACCGCTGTATCCATGCTTGGAAAGATATTCATCACCACCCGTTTTCCCCGCAAATCACTCAGTCGCATGGTGCTCAAGTCACCCTTCACCAGTACAAAGTCATGTGCCATCATCCCTTTCTGTGGAAAATCCCCGGCAAGGTGCACAGGGTTCCCCTTTAATTTTGTTTCTGCCATAATACCTTTTTGATTAAACAATGATTATATGGTCAGATAACAACAGGCAGGGAGAAAGGGTTCAGTTGGTGGGGGAAAGGGGGCCGGGATATAAAGCGACAGTCATAGAGCATCATTATGACACACCTTTATTCTCCTTGCAATTCAAGAATCAGTTCGTCCACAATATATTCGTCGCTGAAGGTGTAAAGTTCCTCTTTAGGGCAATGCATACGCTGACATACATGGGATGTATAAAATATGTCCAATGCACGAATCGGAGAAATGTCTAAACGTTTGGACAACGAAACCGAAATACGGCCTATTTTATTCCACATCAATAAAGGACTAAGCATGAGATTGGAAGTTTAATGATTCTGTAGATTTAAAATGCAAACATGCATCTATCTCTACTTTTACAGACGAGCCGTGATAAACTGTTTTCATTCGATGCCTCTTTTCTTCTTTTCCCACATGGTCAAAGTCTCAAGAACATCATTTGTCACATATTCACGACTTTGCGTGTGCAGCGTGTCATAGTAGCGCCAAATGTAATTCTCAATTATTAGTGTCCGCTAAACACCAATAATACCCTATCCTTGAATCTCTTAGATGTGGGTAAGCCCTCTTTTATGCAGAACAGACGGTCTCTGTCATCCTGAGCGAAGTCGAAGGATCTAGAAGCAAAACATTTTATAATACTCTGCCTGATAGACCCTTCGACTACGCTCAGGGTGACAGAGACAGCATGAATCGTGAAGCCAACATAACCGTAAAAGTTTTAGCGGACACTAATAATTCTCAATAAGTCCTACTTGTTTCATGCGTTGATACATTTCATGGGGGTGGCATCCTGTGGCTATAGCCGCAGATTCAATGCACGATGCTACAAAAATAGTTTGCAAAGTTTCTTCCGAAGGATATACTTGATTCATAACTCTTCAATATCCATTATAATTGTTGAACTCTGCAAATATAAGTATTGTTTTTTGAATGGCAAACATTTAAGGTCAAAAACGTTGTTTTGCTATGAAAAACGGATAGAATATGCTTTCATTTCTGAATGAAAAAATAGAAATAAATTCTTTTTGTTGAGATTTGTTTTGAATTTGTAATTTTAATAATTATTTTTGCAACCTGATTATTAATTAAATTTGAATAATGTTATGAAAAAGATTAAATGGCTTGTGCCAGCAGCAATGTTTGCCATGGCACTGACAACTCCAGTATTCACTTCTTGTGGAGATGATGATGACCCTATTGAAAAACCTGATACTCCCGACAATCCAATCAAGCCCGATACTCCTCAAGAACCGATGACCAGTCTTGCACAGAAACAGAAACTTGAGACAGTAGGAGTGGATTTGGTTGAACACTTCAAGGCTGCAGACTTTCAAAATGTTTATGACTTGGCGTTATATATTGAGAATGAGTATGTTGAAAACTTTGAGTCCGATGCAGTAGGTACGTGGGCGGATAATTGCTTAGAAAGTATTACCGAATTCTTGGATTCAGATGAAGATTATTATTATAACTACAATTATTTTAAGCGCATCTATGCCGCTTCTAATTTTACTGGACATTTTGAACCTAAGAATGGTCGGTGGACTTATTCAGCGGCTGATGATTTACAGTTCTCATTGAAGGATGAAGAGGGTAAGACTTGTGTGTTGAAACTGACGACATCGGGTAAGACTCAGCGTATATACGTAGGTGATGACGAAGATTGGGATTATTGGTACGATGAAATTGACATTTATGAAGAGTATTTGGATGTCCCTGAAACGGTGACATTAACCCTGAATCAGGGTGGAACAACTATAGCCAAGGTGACAATCAATACTGATTTGACAATGTTGTCAGCTCCTGATTTTGATTTGAATAATGACAAATATGATGTAACGGCCACAATGACAGTCAATGGATATGATTGGACCGTTGAGCGTGCATATTTTGATGGTAACGAAAAAGCGAGCTTGAATGCCAAGTTCAAAAAAGATGGTAAGACATTGCTCTCTGCCAGTGGAAGTCTTGACGGAGATGTGAGCAGTGAGGAAGCCAATAATCTGAATTTGAGTTTTGATGTACTTGGCGAGGTCCAAATCAAAGGAGCATGTAATGATGTGATGAAATTGGCCGAGATTTTGGAAAAAGCAGATGATAATGATGAGAATGAAGGCAATTTTAAGTCATACACCAGTCAAGCTAACGAACTGATTGATTTGGGTGTCTATTACGGTGCTTCAACCAAGCAGGCATATATCAAATTGGAACCGTTTGAAGAGGATGATTGGGGCTATAAATATTGGGTAAGTGAGCCTGTCATCTATTTTGCTGATGGTACTTCGTACAGCACATTTGAAGCGTTCTTCGATGAAGGTAGTTTCAGTGATTTTATTGACGCGGTGAATGATTTGGCTAATGATTATGAAAATACATACGATATGTAAATCAAATCTTTGTCAATCTTTAGAGGAGTGTATGGCATCAGATAAATGGTGTCATACACTTTTCTGCTTTTTTCCTGTTTTGTAAAGATGCCATCTTTCCTTCGTTGTCTATTGTGCCTCTTCCTTTTTTGTGTAGGTTCAGTTTCATTTGCCTAAAATGATTCTTTAATCCAACTTTTGGATGATGTGACAATTATGCGGCGTAGAATAACCTCTCCCGTTTCGGGGCAAATCAATGGTACGTTCCTGTGGAATATGGGAATGATGCATGATTTGCCTAAAATTTTAGGAAATGCAGACCCTATGCATTATACTCAACTCCTTCCTGGTGTACAAACCAATTCGGAGTATGATTCAGGATTGCACATACAGGGGTGTGACAATGCACATAATTTTGTGTCAATAGCAGGAGTTCCGCTTTACAATGTGAGCCATCTGTTAGGCTTCTTTTCCATATTTAACGCTTCGCATTTTCCTTTAATGGAATTTTCTAAGAATCCATTTTCTACAGTATCGCCGAACAGATTGGGAGGCTATCTTAGTATGATACTTCCAGAGGAAATACCTGAGCGTGTATGTGGTGAATTCTCTGTAGGTCCCATGTCTTCTCAAGGTACGTTTCGTTTCCCTATAGGCCGGAAATCTGCTATGCATGTATCTGTACGTGCAGCTTATCTTAATTGGTTATATGGACATTGGCTAAAAATAGACGGCAGTCGATTGGGGTATGCTTTTCATGATTATAATCTTACTTACTTATGCCGACCTAATGAACAGGATATCATTAAGCTCAATTTCTACTATGGAGGTGATGATGTAAGTCTGACGGAAGAGTTGGATGATTCTGATATCGGATTGAAGTGGGGGAATCTGTTGTCATCGTTTCATTGGAAGCGTATCTTGTCTAGCTTGACAAAGACAGAGCATACATTCTATTATACGGGTTATGACAATCAATTTACGATGCAGATGCCATCTCTTTCGTTCCGTTTGCCTTCTTATATTCATACATGGGGATACAAAGGTAAATATGTTTCTGAACATTGGCAAATTGGGGGGGATGTGGCTTTTCATCAGATACAACCACAGAGTCCTGAGTTGTCTGGTGCATATAGTGGCCTTACTCAAGTTCCTTTAAAACAATATACACAGGAATACAGTCTATATGCTGACTATTGTCAATCTTGGAAAAAATGGCTCTTACAAATAGGAGTGAAGGGAAATTTGTATTTGGCTCCTGATAGGCAGTCTTTTTTTGACGTGGATCCTTCTGCTAGCATTTCATATGTGACAACTGATTTTGGAAAACTCACTCTTTCTTATGGTTGGCAGCATCAGTATTTGTTTCAGACTGGTTTTTCTAATATGGGACTCCCTACAGAATTTTGGTTCTCATGCGATAAAAATTCTCCGCCACAATATGCCCGAAATTTGTCGTTGGCTTATGATGTTGAATTGTTTGATGGAGACTATAAGCTGTCAGTGGGGGGGGTATCACAAAAATCTTTTTCATCAAGTAGAGTATAATGGGAATATGTTTGATTTCTTGCGAACATCCTATGACTTGAATGAATTGCTTTTGAAAGGTGATGGTGAGAATTATGGTATCAATGTTATGTTGGATAAGCGGACAGGACGCCTTACCGGTTGGCTCAGTTATGCTTGGGGAAGAGCTAGGCGCAGGTTTGAGAATCCATTGTATCGGAAAAGTTATCCGGCTTCTCACGAACGTATTCATGAATTGAATGTTGTTGGAACTTATCGTTTCAACCAACGTTGGTCTGTCGGTGCCACTGGGGTATTTGCCTCGGGAACTCCTTTTACGGCTCCTAAACATTTCATGCTTATCAATGGAACATTGGTTTCAGAGTTCGGTGAGTTTAATGCCAATCGTCTGAAACCCTATTTCAGAATAGATCTTTCTGCTAATTATAATTTTTCTTGCAAAAATGGGCGTGAAAGCGGAATCAATTTCTCTGTTTATAATGCCACTTGTAGGGCTAATCATTTATTTTATCGTCTCAAATTCCACAAGGGAAAGTTTGGATACAGGCCCGTGCAATTCCTGCTGAGGATTCTCCCTTCTATTAATTACTATTACAAGTTTTAGTTATGACTATGTGGTTTTTGAAATATTTCCTTATTCCTTTGAACTTTCTTTTGTTTGCCTGTCAGGGGGATGATCTGATAGATGTATCTCCCCAGTTGGTGGTCGAAGGGTGGATTGATAATGGTGGTTTTCCTGTGGTGATTGTTACAACTACAGTTCCTATACGCAAAGAATACACAGATGTTTCTTCTTTGGAGGATTGTCTGGTGAGGTGGGCCAAAGTGACGGTTAGTGATGAAGATACTACTGTGGTGTTGACAGGTAAGGTAGAAGAGAAGTATTTTCCTTCCTATATATATACTACTGGTCAATTACGTGGAGAAGCAGGAAAATGTTATCGGCTTACAGTTGAATATGGAGATTTTTTTGCAGAGGCAGAGACTACGGTTCCTCATGTGGCCCGAGTGGATTCTTTCAAAGTGGAACCGACGAACGATGAGACTTTGTGTCAGTTGACTGCTTGTTTGACAGATGATTCGTTTTCCTCTAATTATTATGCATTTTTTGTCATGGAAAATGCCAGTGATATTCCTTCTTCTTTCCGTCTTTCACCTCAAGGAATATTTCTAGATAATGCGGAGGATAGTGTCTTGAGGATTCCAGTCTATATGCCTACATCCTTATTTAAAACTCCAGAGAATTATAGCCGTTATTTCTCAGTTGGAGATTCAGTCATTGTAAAGTTTGTCAATATGGATTCGGTCAGTTATAATTTCTGGAAGAGTTTCGAAGACATACGCATGCTTTCGCGGAATCCATTGTTTCCAGCATTGGATAATATGGAGTCTAACATCCGTGGCGGATTAGGCTATTGGTGCGGATATGGTGCTAGTTATTATCCTGTCAAATTTTGATTATACGTTTCTATGCGTCAATAGATTACATATAATACAACGCATTGGAAATGCTGAAATCCGAACATCCGCGTTGTAAAAATAGCCCGCCATTGGATTGGGGAATTTGCAATGACTGGCTATTTGCATTGTCCTGAAATTATATTGAACTCATGTAATAATGAACTAATGATACCTTGAATAGCTGACGACTTGTTGAAGAACAGTTTTATTATTGCCAGCCATAACGGAAATTTACAGGTAATGTATATTTCACACGCACAGGTGTTCCACGTTGCATACCTGGTTTCCATTTAGGCATAGACTTTACTAACCGAAGGGCCTCTTTGTCCAAATCAGGATCAACGCTATTAATTATAACTGGATTAATGACAGAACCATCCGTGTCAACGACAAACTGAACAATAACACGACCCTGTTTCCTTTTTTTCTTTGCAGCCGAAGGATATTTAAGATTTTTCTGAATATACTCCATCAGTGCCTGTTCACCTCCTGGAAATTCAGGCCTTTCCATCACACGACGAAAGATTTCTTTTTGTTCTTCATTTTTATCTTTTTTTACCGTTTGCTCTTGGCTTTCATTCCCCAAACGAAATGTAACAGGTAATGTGTATTTTACTCGCACAGGTTTCCCGTTTTGTTCACCAGGAACCCACTTAGGCATGGCTTCTACCACACGAATAGCTTCGGCGTCCAACAAGGAGTCCACACTATTTCCTACTTCTACGTTTGTAATTGTACTGTCTTTTTCTACTACAAACTGAATAATGACACGCCCTTGGATACCTTTTTGAGCTGAGGTTTCAGGATAAGCCACATTCGTTTGAAGATATTCTGCCAAGGCTTGTACACCGCCGGGGAATTCCGGCATTTTTTCTACTACTTGGAAAATTTCTTCGCTCTGTTCTCGTACTTCCTGTGCCACACATGGCATCCATACATTGGCTGACATCATGCCTGCCAATGTCAAAAATAACTTCTTCATATCTTTAAAGTTTACAGTTAATATCACAGCATTTATTTTTTGGAAACAAAAAAGGCGTAAACTATCCGTTACTCGCCTTTATACTGGGTTACCGCCAAGTGACCTTATCCTTAACAAGCACGAATAGCCCACACCTTCAGCGGTGTGAACTTCCTTTTGCTTGTTCTCAAGGATGAATGTTTGGCGGTATTCAGTATAAAGAGAACAAGAGCCAAAAGCTCCAAATCCATATTTCAAGTTTCGGACAGAGACGCTTCTCCTGCCTCAGTTAATATTTAAATTATTGGGGCAAAGGTACGAATTAAAATGAAGAATGAAGAACGAAGAATGAAGAATTTTTAGAAAAAGAGGAGTTTTTGTTGAAACGTTGATAGGTTGAGAGGGTTAAGGCATTTTTTTGCGGTGGATAAAGAAGCAAGAGAAAAGCATAGGCATTATTGTGTATCTCAGATAATGTTTGTATATTTTGCAGATACAAATAAATATGCTTTTTTTATGATACCAGAAGGCAACACTTTAGAAGACGTAAAACAAAGGGAACTGATAATTCGTGAGTTCTATCGTGAATGGAAAGAAAGGAATCCGTTGCAACGGAAATATAATTTGGCACTGAAAGAATATATAAATATCCGTATGGTGTCAATTGTAGAGACAAGCGAACATGCAGCCAAAAGCTATCTATCTACGTTGGCAGTCCTTCAACTTGATGCTATTCTCGTAGGAGCAAGGAAAATATCAATCAAAAAGGTGAAGCCTAACAATAAGAATCAGCAACCATTCGAAAGAATGATGATTATGGAATATGAATTGATTGGTATTGGTACGATAAAAATGACGGTAGGCGTACGTCGTCGGACTCACGAAAAGGTTCAATATTGCATTACTGCTATCAGCAATAAATAAAACGAAGAAGGATGTGAGTTGCACATCCTTCTTTGTTTTTGCCCCAAATGCGTGACAGAGGTTTACACTAGCGTGTGATGCTATGCTGGCGGGGACTCGGCACTACCCATACGCATCGTCTGTTCACGACTTACTTTTCTGTGTGCAAAGATACAACGCTTTTTGGGATGAACCAAAGAAAAGTGAGAAAAGTTTTTTTAAGAATATGTTGACAAACACAATATCATTCTGTTTACAGCAAACTCCGCTCACGAGCCGTGTTTGTTAGGTTCGCGAGCGGAGTTTGTTCTGCACGGGAGGGTATTGTATGGTATTACAATGTGTCCGATGTCTCGTGTTTTTAAGATTCTTGCAAATAGGGAATAATGGCGTGAAGTGGGACATTGGTTATCCAATCCTGTTCACGATAATCCGACATTGAGAAACGGAGACCGTGCATTTCCGGATGGGAGGCAACAAGGGTTGAAAGTGATTTGGAACGAAGATTTTCTTCTGCTTTTGCTTCTATGAGGATAATTGCACCATGATGCTGAATCAGAAAGTCGATTTCCAAATAATGCTTCTGTACATAAATCCTTGTTTTTTATGTTATTCCGATGCAAAGATACATTTTTCCGAACGAACTTTCGCCATAAAACTACATTTTTCCGAACGAATATAGGGCACTGAAACACGGAGACACAGGAAATCTGATTGTTGAAACAATACAGACTCTGTGTCTCCGTGTTCTGAAAAAAAAGAAACCTTTGTTTCTTATTGCGGCACTATCACCTGATACTTTCCGCTCAGGTGCATGAAGGCGAAGAGGCGGAGCAACCCGTCGTAGTATGCATCGAAATATCCGTCGGGGAAGGGCTCGTGCTTGGCATTCCACAAGGCATCAACAAACTCGCGCGTGTGTTCGTCGGCATGGAGCAGGGCGGTGGAGGCTACGGCTCCTACCAGACCGATGCTGTGGCGCAGGGCCTTTTCGGCACGTCCGGCACGCAGGATCTCTTCATCACTGGGCAGGGTGCCGTCGATGCGGTATTGGTCCACAAAGTCATTGACACCTTGAGCGTAGAAGAATTGCTGAATCTTCTGTCCATACTGCTGTTGCCATTCGCAGTCGGCACAGCTCCAAGAGTAGTCGAGGGCTATGTTCATGGGCACACGCCATGAGTCGTAGCGGAAGTTCTGAGACCCACGCATCCATCCCCGGCTGTCCATGGGCGAACCGTCATAGTGGCTGTAGTCGGGGCTGAGGCCGGTAGTGGGATGAGTGGTTTTGTGCAGGTATTCGCGTGACAGACGGGCGCACTCCATCCAGTAATCTGCACGTCCGTCATCGGCCCATCGGGCCCACACTTCATAGAAGGCAGGCAGGTGGTACGAGGGGTCGGTGAAGCGCATGCCCCGTTGGTCAGGGGTGAAGGTTATCAGCTTGTGTTCGGGGTGGAGCAGGGGCATGGCACCTCCTTCGCCCGTCTTGCTCATGGAACAGTTGATGATGCGCTGTGCTTCGGCTCTGTAGTCGATGCCGGTGTCGTTTCCCCAGCGGTTGGAGGCAAAGAGCAGGGCGGTAATGTAGTAGAGTTCGCCATCGCTGGCAGAACCGAAACTGTTGGGTGTGCCGTCTGTGCGGCAACTCCAGGCGAAGTATCCTTCGCGTGGGCCGTCCTGATGCTGCATGTAGCGCTGGCTCCATCGCCACAGACGGTCGAAGATGTCTTTCTCGCCGAATTGTACGGCTATCATCATGCCGTAGCTCATGCCTTCGGTACGCACATCGTTGTTCTTGATGTCGGAGACGTAGCCCATAGAATCGCCCACTTCGAAGTAAGCTTTGTTGGGGCCTCGGAATACGTCGTTGAACACCTCTTGCACCTTGGCATCTACCTCGGCGGGGGAGTATCCGGCCTCTACGAATACGTTGCGGTATTGGCCAGTCTCGAGACCTCCTTTAGTTGAGGGGGACTTTACCTGTGGACCGTTACATGCTGACAGTGTCATAAGGATGAACAATAGGGATAGGGTGGGTGTAATGAGGGGTAGTTTCATGGAGGGGAATGTAATAGAATTTGTAGGAGTTCAGAAGTTCAGTAGTACAGGAGTTCTGACAAATGCTTTTTCCTCATACAGACAGAAGTATTGTCTGAACTCCAGTACTACAGAACTCTTGAACTCCTTTATATTAATTAATAAGATATATCTTCTGCAATCCGTTGTAGGTGCACTTGACGGTGGCACGTCCTTCTACAATGGGGCTGATTTCGAACCTTACGGCAGGGTCGGTAGCTGTGGCATTGAGGATGGTGCCTTCCTTCAGCGGACCGTATGCCTGATAACGGATAGCATCGGTCAGACCGTTGGCATTGGTGCAGCGGATAGGTGTGTCGGGCAGGTTCAATTTCTTGCCGTCGGCAGTGATGGTAACCACGGGAACAACAGGACGTTCGCAAACCACATCAGCCTTGGAGAAACCGATACCATGGAGGTCCATCAAACCAATGGGACGCTGAGGCTGCTGTTGGCGGCCACCCCATCCTTGGCGATTATTCTGCTGGGGTTGCTGTACTTCGGGACCTTCCACTACCAGATAGATGGCATGTTTGCCCTTCAGACCTTCAACGGCAGGTACTGCCACTTGATAATTCTTGGCTACGCGGGGAGCATTGGCCGGGATGTCAAGTACGGCAATCTCTTGTCCCTTCCATGTAGAGTTGGCATACGGGCCATCAAGCATGACGCGAATTTTGAATGCACCGTTTCCACCAGGAGTCAGGTTGAGGTTGAGCATGGTTCCGTCACCCTTCTTGGCTCCACGGAATGCCTTCACACCCTTGGTGTCTTTCTCCAAGCCACCGAAACCGAAATACTTGAAACCTACGATGCCGCGGTTGGTGATACCGGCGAGGTCCATGTTGTTGTCCCACACATCGTGATTATCCTGCATCCAGTTGTTGCCAGTCACATAGCATGCGTATCCGGCAGAGTAGTATGCGTAGGGGGGCAGACCGAAGATTTGGAAACCTTCACTGGTAACTTCTGCACCGGTGTATTCTGTACCATCAGAAGCCTTGGCTGTCCATTCGTTACCCTTCACATAGGGGTCGTAACCAGTAATCTTCACGATACCACCATCGGCTACTTTTTTCTTGTCCCAAGTAATCTTCACGGGAGCAACCATTGCCTGACGGGCATTTCCGAAGCCGCGGGGAGGACGGTGATAGAATACGTACCACTGGCCGTTGATTTCTTCGATAGAGCCGTGAGTGTTGTGAGCAAAGTTGGCGGTAGTCAAGTGGGTACCGTCCTCATTGGGAACCACACCACGAGAGTCAACCAACACACCACCTGAACGCCATGGACCGAGGGGAGAGTCACCGAAGGCATAACGCAGAGCCGAGTTGGTGGAACCCAAACCATAGTCGGGGCCTGAGTAGCCAGAGAACACCATCACGTACTTGTTGCCAACCTGGCGGATAGAGGATGCTTCGAAGAAATTGAAGTCACCGGGGTTCTGTCCCTTGTAGAGGGCAGGATACTGGGTTCCCTCAGGATCGCGTACGACACCGTAGCGGCTGCTAGCAGGGATGAAATAGTCATGCAACTCGGTTCCGGGACGCATGGAATACATGGTATTCTGGTCCAACTCAAAAGCGGTAGAGTGCTGGAAACCATAGAATACGTAGGCACGGAAGCCCTTGTTGTAGTCGGGGTCTTTCTTGTCTGTAATGTTTTCAATGAATACAGAGGGGTCGAAGTCGATGATTGAGCCGGGCAGACACTGACGACCGTCAGGTGTCAGGTTGACGGGGGTGAAAGGACCATCAGGACGGTCTCCCTTGCACACCATGGGCACACGACGCCATCCGCGAGAATGGGGATAGAGATAGTAAGTCTTCTTGCCAGTCTGGCGGTCTTTTACCTCCACGAGGTCAGGAGCAAACATGGTGTCCCACTGGCCATCAACGAAATGGGTGAAGATGGGACCTTCGTCGCGCCATTGGCTGAGATCCTCCACTGGAGCAGACCACATGCGGATGTCGCTGCCGCAATAGGCTGAGTAGGTGATGTCGTGCGAACCGATGATGTAGGCACGGTACTTACCCGGATTGTCGGGATCTTCAAACACACGGGGTTCGCCGTCGGGAAGGTGTTCCCACAAAGGCAGATAAGGGTTCTGTGCATTCACAGAAGTTGCTACCAGAAGGAGCAACAGTTGTAAGATTCTTTTTCTCATATCAATTTTTTTTATTTAATGTATTAAATGTAGGTACTTTACTTTCTTATCATTTTCTTTCCACCCACGATGACTATGCCTTTATATTCTGCACCGACGCGCTGTCCCATGATGTTGTAGGCAGGAGCATCAGATGGGGTGGGGG
>JAFXDL010000112.1 GCA_017516265.1 Bacteroidaceae bacterium | reverse complement strand
GCCCGTGCCTTGGAGTATCTGGACAATCACGCGACCATGAACATTGCGCAATACATGTCACTGACGGGCCTGTCGCGCACTGCCGCCACCCTGGAGCTGCAAGCCTTCCGCAACGACCCCGAAAGCGGCATCACCTACGAAGGAAGCAGAACCCACAAGGTGTATGTGAGGAGAAGGTAGAAACGGATAGAGGGGCTAAAACTGCAAAAGAAGTATCGATTTAGCCCACAATTCCCCAAAAAGTTGTCTCCTCGTGTAACAAACCGTCAACAAGTTGCGTCTATCCTTATGTAAGCGCTTACAACGACAGAATAAAATACTTGCTTTATCAGAAAGAATATGAAAAGAATGATATGGATACTGACCGCCCTGCTGCTGATGGCTACGGGCGGGATGGCACAGAATAATAGCCAATTACTCCATTTGCAAGAATTCATGCACAACATCCATTCTTTCAACCGCCTCTATCCGCAGGAGAAGGTGTGGCTGCATTGCGACAACACGGCCTATTTCCAAGGTGACACCATCTGGTTTGCTGCGTATGTAACCTCGGCAGAGACACTACAACCCGCCAATGACCTCAGCAAAGTTCTCTACGTAGAACTGCTCAATGAGGTGGGAGAAGTGGTGAGCACCCAACGTTTGCAAATAGAGAACGGGCGATGCCATGGACAAATTCCGCTGAATACGGAGTTGGAGAAGAGGTTCGTATCGGACAGGATAAAAGCATCCTACTATTACCCCATAAACAGACAGAATGGCAATTATTGCATTCCCCTTCCTGCGGGATATTATGAAGTACGTGCCTATACCCGTGCCATGCTCAATTGGGGGACGGATGTCTGTTTTTCGCGAATCTTCCCTATTTTTGATACTCCTGAATATGAAGGGGACTATTCGCAATTAACCATGAACAACCAAGGGAGAGTAAAAGACCGTATCCGTCCGAAGTCAAAGAAAAATGACCGTTTGAATGTCAGTTTCTATCCTGAAGGAGGAGACATTGTCAATGGCCTCCCTTGTCGTGTTGCCTATAAAGTGACAGACAAAGAAGGCCACAACCTGGCTGCCAAGTGCCAATTGTTGGCAGACGGAGAAGTCATTACAGACACAGAGACAAAACATGACGGTATGGGGTCTTTCTTCTTTTTCCCACGCGAAGGGGTGAAGTACAAATTGCGCGTAAATACGGAACAACGTGACCGCACATTCAGTTTGCCCGAAGCAAAACAGCAAGGATTCATACTTACAGCAGATGCGACAAAAGAAGATAGTGTGTATATGACCATTGCTGCTACGGATTCACTACAGGACAAAGCTATCGGCATGAGCATCACATGTCGGGGAAAACTGCTTCATTTCAACGTGTATGACGAAATCCCCAAACGCCCGATACGATTGCCTGCCATCGCTAAGAACAGACTTTCACCAGGTGTCAATCAGCTGACCTTGTTCGATGCTGATGGACAGGTGTATGCCGAACGGCTCTTCTTTATACATGACACAGCGGTAGTGGGCAAATGTCCAGTAGAATACCGGTTGGACAAGGACGAATACAAACCCTTTGAAAAGATAAACCTGACTATCAGTACCCTCCCTCACAGGGAGGGATGGGGTGGGTCTCTTTCCGTCCGTGATGGCAGTACCGAGATTGGGACTCCTTACACGGACAATCTGCAGACCTACCTCTTGTTGACCAGCGACTTGAAGGGTTATATCCACCGTCCTGATTATTACTTCGAGGCTGACGACTCCGTACACCGCACGGCTCTCGACCTGTTGATGATGACACAGGGGTGGAGACGCTATGCATGGAAGCAGCTGACTGGTGTGGAAAAGATTGAAACGCCGCACTTCATCGAAGAGGGGCTGACCTTGCACGGTCAGGTGAAACATCACAGGAAGAAAGAAAAGTTCCTGAAGGAAATAAACGTGGGTGCCATTATATCTGACGGTAAAATTGTGGAGCAAAGCGGATACAATGTAACAGACCAGAACGGATGCTTCAGTTTTAAAATCAAACCGTTTGTCGGGCGGCAACGGCTTAGCCTGAACATTACTGACAAACAAAAGAATACGATTGAAGGAAAAATACTGTTGCACCGCCATTTCTCTCCTCAGCCAAGACAATTTCAATTTGTCGAAAAGGACATACTGTTCTCTCCACACCAAAATAAAGCAGAAACAGATTCTTTTTCTTTCTCGGGAGTTAATGCGTTAGGAAGCATAGAGGTCAAAAGGAAAAATCGCAAATTTGAACCTTTCATCTTGCATAATATCATAGAAGAGAGAGAGAAAGCATTAGACACTGATGACAAATATTTCATGTCTTATAGAATTGGAAGTTATTTTTATGACAGATATGATGTCAGTGAAAATGAGGATGAGATTCTTTGGGCATTTCATCAAGACGATGATTCCGAATATCAAAGTTCAATAAGAGAATGGGATTTGGGGGTTGGACGAAAAATCAGAGATATTATGATCAGATACGTAGATTACATATTGGTCTATACAAATGATTTGGCGCATAAAAGGATAGGTTGGATGAAAGCATCGGACAGGGAAAGGGCAGAAAAAATAAATTCAGCTACAACTGTAATCTCATGGATCTATAAAAAGCCCAAAGCAATGACAGGCCTGCGCACCACCCACATCGACGGCTATTCCGAAGTCATAGACTATTATCATCCGCAATACAACCGTGAAATCATCCCTGGTGAGGTCGATTACCGTCGCACGCTCTATTGGAATCCGTGTGTGGAATTGAATGAAGAGGGAAAGGCGAATGTCATGTTCTATAATAACAGTACGTGCAAGCGACCAGTAATATCAATAGAAACTTTTAATAATTAACCACAAATGCCTCGCACTATAGTGGATTCAATCAGGGGAATGCTTGAAAATCCGAAGTACAACTCCGCCAATTCGCACAAAACATCTTATTTCCCAATAAAAGAAAAAATCCACATATTTACGGCATTAAGCATTAGATGAACATAAAAGAACTCTCCTTTTTTGTAAAAAAACGGTTCTCCTCCTGTAACAAACATGTCATAAGTTGCGTCTATCCTTATGTAAGCGCTTACAACGACAGAATAAAATACTTGCTTTATCAGAAAGAATATGAAAAGAATGATATGGATACTGACCGCCCTGCTGCTGATGGCTACGGGCGGGATGGCACAGACGGTAAACGGTCTGTTCAACCGCTACGAAGACGAACCAGGAGCCGAATGTAAGAACCTGGGACCTCTACTGATGGGGCTTGTCAAGACGTTTGCCGCAGACAAGTCGGAAGAGGGGCGGGTGATAAAAAGCATCAAATCCATCAAAGTGTTGGACTTGGAGGAGTGTGCGCCAGAGGTGAGACAAGAGTTTGCCCAAAAGACCCGTAACTTGAAACCATGGGGCATGGAACTGTTGGTGCAGATGAAGGACGAAGACGATAATGTCAGCATTTGGGGGAAGATGAGAAGAAACACCGTGCGACAACTGTTAATCGTCACCGATGACAAGATGGTACGGATTAAAGGGAAGTTTGACCTGGACAAAATTGCCAACATGTTGAACTCCACACAGCAGAAGTGATGGATGCCGAAGAATTCAAACTGAGATTCCTGCCGCTGCACACACAGCTCTACCGCACAGCTTTCCGTCTGATGGGGAATGCGATGGATGCGGAGGACATGGTGCAAGAGGCTTACCTGAAGTTGTGGGAGAGGCGCGACGACCTCGGCCATGTGGCGAACATGGAGGCCTACTGTACAAGCCTGATCCGCCACATCTGCATAGATGCCTTCCGGCGGAAGCGGCCCGAAGAAGACAGCCCACCGCCCGAGGAGTTTCCTTTGACCGACAACGAAGATGCCGCAACAGCATTGGAAAGGCAGGACGAGGCCGAGCAACTGACAAGCCTCATCAATCGTCTGCCCGAAGGACAACGAACGGTGATGACCCTGCACGATGTGGAGGGATGCTCATACGAAGAGATTGAAGAGGCTACAGGATTCACTGCTGTCAACATGCGGGTGATGCTGAGCCGGGCCAGAAAGAAAATACGTGAACAATTTGAGCGAATAAGGAACTATGGACAAGGATAAAATCAAAGGACTGCTCGAACGATTCTTCGACGGAACAACCACACGGGAAGAAGAAACTCTGCTGATGCAATACTTCGTACAAGAGGAGAATGTTCCCAAAGAATGGGAAGCTGAACAGCAGATGTTCCGCCAACTGGCTGAAGCGCGCCATACACTGCCTCCCGTGCCGCAAGGATTGGAGGAACGGTTGGGCAAGCTGATAGACAAACAAGAGTCTGAGGACAGACAGGGCTATTCAATCACTCTCCCTCACAGGGAGAGATGGAGTGGGTCTCTCCACCGGTGGTGGATAGTCGGGGCTGCAGCCTGTCTGTTGT
>JAFXDL010000111.1 GCA_017516265.1 Bacteroidaceae bacterium | reverse complement strand
CTTGTCCATCTTTACGCAGGTGTAAACAATATCAGGATGGAAATGACGGAAGTGTAAAGACTTTCAGGGAGCTTTCAATAAAAGCGTCTACGAATGTAGTTAATGAAACAGAAAACCGTCTACTGAAATCAGGAAAAGACAATGGATAATGTTCGTTTGAACAGTTAACTCCGTTCGAGAACAGAGTTAATCCGGTTCGTGAACGGAGTTAACTGGGTTCAATAAGGGGGTCTTTGCCCCCCCCAAAAAAAGTATCCTAAGATAAATGCCCAAATATCCTAAGATAAACGGGCAAGTATCTTAGGATACTTTGCACTTGGACTTATATAGTCCGTTTTTCCTTTATTCCAGTAGTCGGTTTTCTGTTTCATTACTTAGAAGAATAGACACTTCTTCAGAAAGCCTACTGGAAGTCTTTACACTTTTGTTATTTCCCCATTCGTTTGATTGCCCGATAAATTTCGCCTGTCCACAGGATGATGGAGGTGGATGCGGTGATAGCGGTCCATGTCTGCCAATCAAGCGGAGTGGTGCGGAATACATCGCCTCCCCACTGTACGATGATGAACTGTCCGCCCAGGATGATGGCTGCCACTATCCACAGGGTATAGGACTGGCTGAAACCTTTGAAGGCGGAGTCGGCAGTTCCCAATACACGGGCATTGAAGAGATTCCAGAACTGCATCATCACGAAGATGGTGAAGAAGACGGTGAGTCCCTTCAGGTCGAGCAGTCCGTTAGCGTTCATGTAGAGATAGAGACCGATGAGCACGGCCACGAAGAGCAGTCCCATGCCACCGATGTTGCGGTACATGGCGGGGGTGATGATGAAGTCGGTGCTCTTGCGGGGTTTCTCTTTCATCACACTTTCGCTGGGTGGTATGGAGGCCAGTGCCATAGCGGCAAAGGTATCCATGATGAGGTTGATCCAAAGCATTTGGGTGACGGTCAGCGGAATGGCTGTACCCATGATGGCACCCAGCAGGACAATGGCCAGTGCCACCACATTGATGGTGAGCTGGAAGGCGATGAAGCGCTGGATGTTCTTGTAGAGCGAGCGTCCCCACATGACGGCCGTTCCGATGCTGTTGAACGAGTCGTCAAGCAAGGTGATGTCGCTGGCCTCTTTGGCCACAGAGGTACCTGTACCCATCGAAAGGCCTACCTGGGCATGGTTCAGGGCAGGGGCATCGTTGGTGCCGTCGCCTGTAACGGCCACCACGGCTCCGCGCTGTTGCAGCAGTTGTACCAGACGTTGCTTGTCTGTGGGACGTGCACGCGACATAATCTTGAGGTCCATCACGCGGTCGAGTGCCTCCTCATCAGTGAGTGCTGCAAACTCTACACCGGTAATGCGGTTGCGGTCGGTGTCCTCGGGCTTCCAGAGTCCTATCTGACGGGCAATCTCAGTGGCTGTACCCGGAGTGTCGCCTGTGACAATCTTGATGCCGATGCCTGCACTCTGGCACTTTGCTACGGCAGCAGGCACATCGGGACGGATGGGGTCGGAGATGGCTGCTATGCCCAGGAAAGTGAGGGTCTGGCTGGCTACCAACGCTTCGCAGTCGTTGCCCGCCTGTTCATCCACCTCAGCAGCGGCAAAGCCGAGTGTGCGCATGGCCATGTTCTGGTATTTCGTCAACTGTTCTTCTGCCAGGGGCTGATACTCTCCGATGGGGCGTAGCGCTCCCTGTGCATCCCGATAGTTTGTCGAATGTCTGAGGATAATCTCGGGTGCACCTTTTATATATAAGGTACGTTTCCCGTTCTTTTCTGCCAAAGTGGCCATGTATTTCCGTTCGGTGGAGAAGGGGAGCTGGCTGATGATTTTGGACTCTTCGCGAATCAGTTCATAGTCGTGTCCCTGTTGGTGGAGCCACAGGAGCAGAGCACCTTCAGTGGGATTGCCGATGGGGATGAGTTCCTCTTCCCCCTTGCGCTCGATGAAAGCAGTGCTGTTGACGGCCATGTTTTCAGTTAATAGCGATCGGTCACTCGTAGCTTGTTGCTCATCACTCGTCACCAGTTCATACACCTGCATCTTGTTCTGTGTGAGTGTTCCCGTCTTGTCGGTGCAGATGACGGTGACAGCACCCATGGTTTCACAGGCGTGCATCTTGCGCACCAGGTTGTTGGTGGCCAGCATGCGGCGCATGTTCAGGGCCAGACTGAGGGTTACACTCATGGGCAGTCCTTCGGGTACGGACACAACGATGAGGGTGACAGCCATCATGAAGTATTTCAGTACTATCTGTGCCACTTCCATCCACTGGTGCCAGCCTTGTATGCCATCGTGCAGTTGGAACCAGGCATAGAGGTCGCGGCTGACAAAGACCACGAAGGTCACTCCGGCAATGGTGAATCCCACTTTGCCGATGAGGTTGGCCAGTCGGGTGAGCTGTTTGTTCAGCGGTGTCTCCTCTTCGCTCTCTTCGGTTGATTGGCGGGCCACCTTGCCTATTTCTGTCTGGTCGCCTACGCGGATGACACGCATGACGCCGTGTCCGTCGGTCACGGTGGTGCCGCGCATCACCTGATTGCTGGGGTAGGTGCCATCGGGGTCGAAGTCGTCGGGATTGGTGGTTTTTTCCACCATCAGTTCGCCCGTCAGACTCGATTCGTTGATTTGTAAGGAGGTGGCTTCGATGAGTTCGCCGTCGGCCGGGATTTCTTCACCGTTTTCAATGATGACGATGTCGTCCACCACCACTTCGCGGCGTGGAATACTGTGTACCTGTCCGCCACGGATGACCTTCACCGGTGTCTCTTCGCCCACAGCGCTCAGCAAATCGAACTTCTTGCTGGCATCGTATTCGAAGTAGAAGCCGATGCCTGTGGCCAGCAGGATGGCAAAGATGATACCGATGGTTTCGGCATATTCATTCTCGATGATGGAGATTCCCAATGAGAGCACTGCTGCCACGAGCAGGACTTTGATGACGGGGTCTTTGAATTTTTCCAGATAAAGCTTCCATATGGATTCACGCTCGGGGGGAGTGAGCAGGTTTTCACCATGCTCTTGGCGGCTGCTGATGACCTCTTCTTCACTGAGGCCTTGAAGCTTGGACTGTGTCGTTGACATTGACTCTTTGATAAAATTAATATAATGATTGTGATGACAATACAAACACCTTGGATACCGAAAGTGTTTTGGACGAGCAAAGTTAGACATAATATGCTCACGGGTATGCAGGATTATATCTTTTTTAAATAAATATAGCTTATTTTTATGGCATGTGTCGCCCGAAAATCTATCAGGTGTCCGAGGCAATTCTATCAGCTGATAGTTGGATTTCTGACACGTGTCAGAATTTCCTCGGACACCTGATAGATTTCAGGCGGACATGCGACAGATTTCCGGACGGTATCCAAGGAGGAGTTTCGGACCTTGTTTGTCGATAAATGTCTATTGTTTGTCTTGCTTTTTGTGAGTTTTTGAATATTTATTTGTACATTTGCGCCTAAATTTTATTAAAACCGATAAGAAATGAAAAAGATTAAGATGACAATGGCCGCTTTGGCGGCAACTGTGTTGCTTGCCGGTTGTGGTTCAGCCGGTACATCATTGCTGGGTGGCATGGCTGGAGGAACAGCAGCTTCTACTCCGGCAGCATCGACGAACAATGCCACAGCTTCAGGTAGCGAATCAGGTGGTCTGGCTTCGCTGATAGGCAATGTGTTGGGCACTGTGTTGGGTGCGTCAAACAAACTGACCGAAGCTGATTTGGAAGGTACATGGAATTTCCAGGGTGTGGATTGCGTGTTCGAGAGTGAGAATTTGCTGATGAAGGCCGGTGGTGAAGTGGCTGCTGCAAAAGTGGAGGCAAAGTTGAACGAGACGTTCACAAAGTTCGGCATTGTGCCCGGTTCATGCAGCTTTACTTTCAATGCAGACAAGACCTATTCGGCTCAAGTGGGTGCATTCCCCATGGGCGGACAATATGCATTGGATGCAGCGAACAAGAAAATTACGCTGACTTATTTGGGAGGAATCGGTACGCTGACTCCGAACATCGTGAAGAACGGCAACAAGATAAGTCTGCTTTACGAGGCTGACAAACTGTTGGCCATTGCACAGAAATTGGCAGCCATGTCTGGCAATACCAGCATCAAGGCTTTGGCCGACTTGGCTTCGGCATACGACGGCCTGATGATTGGTCTGGAATTGCAGAAGTAAATAGAATTGGAATACTTCATTTTTAGGCGCGGATTACGCAGATTACACGGATAATTTATAAACTCATTGAAAGATAAATCCGTGTTAATCTGTGTAATCCGCGCCTATTTTGTCTCTGAATATGATTTCTGGGAAAGTCCTTATTTCACCTTCATTATCCGTGTGACTTTGCTTTCGCCGTTGTTGTTAAGGCGGATTAGGTAGAGTCCGGCAGGGTAGTGGCTCATATCTATCGTTTCTGTTTGTGCGGCATCGAAGGTGCGGTTTTCCCATGTGCGTCCGTTGGCATCGGTGAGCTGTAGCAGCATCTCTCCGGTGCAAGCACGCGAGGCATCAATGTGGCATTGGGTGGTCACCACCTGCGGATAGATTTGTACTGCCTCTTTGCCGATGGCATGGATGCCGTTGTCGGTCACGGCACGCACGATTCCCTTCTCAGCCAAGTCAGTGAGGTCCCATAGGAGTCCTTCGCCCGGTGTTCCTTTGACGATGAAACTGTGGCTGAGGCTCTTTTCGCATTCTATGATCGTGAATTCGTCTCCAGCTCCGATGGTTCGGTTGACAGTGATTTCCAGTGTGTCTTTTCCGAAATTGGCTGTACCGGCAATGTGCAGTTTGTCGTTGTTGTAACCACAGATACCGATGACCACGGTGCCTCCTCCTTCAGATGTGAGCGTACCATTGATGGTCAGTGTCTCGGCCAGGTAGGCACTTTGTCCACTGATGATTCTGCCTCCTTTCTTCAGTGCTACATTCTTCACGAATCCTTTGCCCGACAGGGTACCTCCGTCCATGATGTTCACCAGATTGGCAGCTTGTCCGCTGCTGTTGTTGACGATGACGGTTCCTTCGCGGACGAAGAGGGTGTTGGTGTTGTCTCCTCCTGTCAGTGTCCAGTTTCCTGTACCATACTTATGTACAGTGCTTCCCAGTTTGCCGGCATAGGTGGTGTTCTGGTTGTTAAATCCCACGTGGTAAGTGCCGTCGCCCATCCATGCATCGGCAGCTGCAGAAGCCACAGAGCCTAGGTAGCTTGTCAGTGAGAGGGCTGAACTTCCTCCACTGCTGTAGTGTCCCATGCTGACGCCACTGTTCAGTACCAGTGAAGTTCCCTTCATATTCATGGATTTGCAGAGGCGGAAGTTTCCGCTCACAGTCAGCGAACCATTGAACTTGCTCCAGTCGGCCATCATGTCGGTGCGCACATAGGGAATGGTCAGCGTCACACTGCCTTCGCCGCTGAAACTGCCGTTGATGTGACAGCGTTTGCCCGCGTTCAGGGTCATTTTCTTACCCGTAGGCACTGTCACTTTGTAGTTGAAGTTAGGGACGGTGGAGGTGGTTCCTTCGTGGAAAATGGTGATGGTTCCGTTCTCCACGGTCAAGGGTGAACCCAGTGCACCGATAGTGGCATTCCATGCTCCCTGGGCTATGGTTCCGCCCTTCAGGATAGTGCCTCCGCTGTAGGAGTTGATGCTGTTGAGATTCAGTTGTCCGTTACCGGTCTTTACCAGTGCACCGTTTCCTTTGACCACCCCTTTCAATGTGGTGGTTCCGCTGTTGATCTGTATGGTGGCCGTATCGGTGAGGGTCAGTCCGCGGTTGGTGGCCGTGTTGGCATTGTTGATGATGAGGGTTGCTTGTCCCATCTTCCAGTTGTCGGCCGATGTTGAGGCTGCTCCGATGGAACTGGGTATTCCTCCGTCAGCCAGTTCTTTCACCGTCACTGTTCCGCTGTTGATGATGGTGGCTCCGGTGTAGTCGCTTTTGTTGGTGTTCAATAGCAGTTTGCCCGTACCGTTCATTGTGAGCGAACCCGTACCGCTGAATCCGCCGCTGCCATTGAACGTGTAGCTCTTCGTGTGGTTGTTGAAGGTGGCACTCTGTATGGGCATCAGTGTGTTGGCGGTGATGTTGGTGTTGGTGGCATCGTCGTTGAACTCCACTCCGTCTTGTGCCACAAACTCGGTGGCTGTGCCGTCCAGAGCAAAATTCTTGGCCTGATAGTTCCATACATTGCTTTCGGCTCCTGTCCATACGACACCTGCAGAAGCAGCGCGTTGTTCGTTTATAATCAGCCAGATGGCATTCTCCTCCTGCGCGATGTTGTAAGAGATACCCGTGAGGCCACGCACGCTGAAATACTTCATCTGTCCATTGAAACTGCCGGTGTACTCTATCAGTTTGTATTTGCCGGGCTGTATAGTCTCTCCGCTATGACAGATGGTGAAGATGGTGTTGCCTGTCACGTTCAAGTCCCCCTCGATGTGTAGCAGGTCGCACGAGGTTTCGCTGATGATGTCCATCTCCAGGAAGGTGCGTTTGTTCAGTGTCAGTCCGTTCTTGAAGGTGATACTTCCGATAGGGTTTGCTTGGTTGCCTGGTGCCAATCGGCCTCCTTCGTAGTTGAGTGCCCCTTCGAAGGTGATGTCGTTCACTGTGGCATTTCCTGCCAACGTGCCGCGTGCACGCAGGTCAACCGTTCCTGCAATCTCACCGTTCGCTTCCAGCGTTCCTTCCGAGATGACGGTTCTTCCCGTGTAGGCCAGCGGACTGTTGACTATCAGTTTTCCCGCTTGGCTCTTCCATAGTTCCATGTCGCCAGTAAGTTTTCCGTTTCCGTTCAGGGTGATTCTTTGTCCGTTCACCGGCATGGCATACACGATGGAGGGTTTGATGTCATTGTCCAGTGTCAGTTCCTTGTCTGTGTTGAGGTCCAGCAACAGGCTTTTGCCATCCGTAAAAGTTTCGGTAGCCGAGCGTTCGTAGTTGATGAATGTGTCGCTGGATTTCCAGATGAGGTCAGTCACCATGCACGGTGGCAACTGTGGACGGGGCATGTTGTAGCCTAAGTAGAATCCTGTGTTCGGACTCTGGTAGTATCCTTTTGTGGTACATTGCAGGCGGTAAGCAGGATCTTCCTGCAGGCAGTAGATGTTGTTGATGTTGGTGGTGTAGTCAGTGGTGAATCCTACGATGCCTACACACACACCGTTCTCCTTGTTCAGCAGCACCAGTTCTTCGCGCCAGTCACCGGTGATGTCTCCCCAGAAGGCGGCACGTTTGGCATACACGGTGACGTAGCGCCAGTTGCTCAGTTTCGCAATCTCTATCAGACGTCCTTTGTAGAAGTCCTGGATATAGACATTATAGTGGCTGTCACTAGTTTGCACGATTTCGCGGTCCAGTTCGCCATCCCACCAGATACCTTCTGTAGGGTAGGGGGCTGTGTGTTCGGGTATCAGATCGCCTTTGGCATTATATACACTTCCCATGGTGCTCCACATTTCCCATCCCAAGTGGTTGGGGTCAACGTCCATGCACTCGCCGCGTCCCACATCGCCCACGGCAGAGAGATACCATTTCTTGATGGCTTTGCCCGTTGAGGCATCATAGAGGATTTGGCCCAACATGTCGCCTGCATTCTGTTGGATGGCAAAGGTTTCCAGACCGGGACGTTCGGGGTCTATGTCGCTGGTACGGAAGCGGTCTCCGTGGGCAATGCCCGGTGCATTCAGGGTGTTACCGTCATGGTCCATGGTGTATCCGCCTGTCTGCATCTCGTCGCGTCCGTCTCCATCCACGTCGGCTATGCGTATCTGGTGGAAGGCCGGGCCGCCTGTCGGTTTGCAGAAGAGTTCTTTCCATGCTCCGGGTTTTCCGCCCGTGAAGTCATAGGCAAAGGCACTGTTGTGATAGTTGTGGCTGCCGTTGCTGTTGCGCGTGTGCCACTCCATGATGACGGCCGGATGTATGCCGTCGGGGTAGAATACACCCACGTGGCCCACGTGTTTGTTGTATTCGTCGCCCATCAGTGCCGCACGGTTTGTGCGGTTATAGGATGAGTTGTAGGTCTGTTCCACAGAATGCTTCTCCTTACCCGTCATGCCATCTACCACCGTCATGTATCGGGGTGCATTCTTGGTGTTCTGTGTCTCGTAGTTGATGATGCCGTCCCCGTCGGTGTCACCGGTCGTGTTGCCATTGACATAGAGTCCGAAAGCCTTTTTCTCGGCATCCCAGAATTGGGTTCCGTCACTGGTCTGCATCACCACATCGGCCTTTCCGTCACAATCCATGTCATAGGCCAATATCATGTCGTCCTGTCCGGCACAGCTCAGCTCGTTAGGACCCAGTTTCACAGTCCAGAGGTGTTCGCCTGTGCGCAGATAAGCCTCTACGTAGCAGTCCAGTCCGTTGCTGTTGTTTTTGCGGTTGACCACATAGTCCATCTCTCCATCTCCGTCCAGGTCTGCAGGCCATACGTAGGCAGTGTTGTAGTCGGCGGCTTTCAGGGGCGATGCGTCGAATCGGATATTCATGAACATGTTTCTCAGGTCATACTCCTTTACCACATGGGCATTGCTGTGGGCCGACTCTTCGGTGCCGTCCACCAGTGTCACCGTCACCTGGCTGCCGGCTGGCACTTTGCTTGCCGTTGTCTGGTAGTGTGATTTGGTCAGCGGGGTAGTGTTCAGCTTGTTCCCGTTCACATATACATTGTATTGTATGTCTTCAGGTTCTTGTGCCAGTTTGCGCCACGAGATGAGCACGTTACTTCCATTTTTAGATGTCACGATGCCGCGTCCTAGCGGTTGTTGGATACGTTGTGCCAAGGCATCGTTGGAGACTAGGCCCAACAAGGCTGCCAATGAAAAAAGTAAGGTCTTTCTTTTCATGATGAGATGTGTGTGTAGTTAACAGTTTGTTTTTTTGTGATAAATGTTATGCGACATAAGATGCAGGCTGTGCCGGCAACACATCGTCAGGTGGGGATTGTTCCTGTGTCAGAATCCTTTCCTGTATTTCTCTTCGTTCTTGTCCTCCAGCATACTCAGGTACGAGGTGTACCGGCTTTCGCTGATGAGGTGTTCTTCCACAGCACGTCGCACGGCACATCCCGGTTCGTGTGTGTGGGTACAGTTGCCGTATCGGCAGTCTGCTGAGTGGCGGAATATCTCTTTGAAGTAGTGTCCCACCTCCTCTTCTTCCATGTCGAAGGTGCCGAATCCTTTGATTCCCGGTGTGTCGATGATGTAGCCGTCGTCTTCGGGGGTAGGGTACATTTCAGAAAAGGTCGTGGTGTGCATACCTTTGTTGTGCACATTGGATATCTCGCCGGTCTTCACATTCAGGTGAGGCATCAGGGCATTGATGAGGGTGCTTTTCCCTACACCGGAATTGCCCGAAAATAGCGTGATGGTTCCCTGCAGTGTGTGACGTATCTCTTCAATACCTTCTCCTGTGAGGGCCGATACTTTGAAACAGGGATATCCGATGGTGGTGTAGAGGTGTACCAGGGCATCCAGGTAGTTCAGGTCTGCCTCGTCGTAGCAGTCCACCTTGTTGAATACCAGTTTCACTGGTATGCGGTAGGCTTCAGCCGAAGCCAGAAAACGGTCAATAAAGGTAGTGGAAGTTTCGGGGTAGTTCACAGTCACCACCAGCAGGCATTGGTCGAGGTTGGCGGCCAGAATGTGTGACTGCTTGCTCAGGTTACTGGCCTTGCGGATGATGTAGTTCTTTCGGTCTTCTATCTCATGGATGAATGCCGTACCCTCCTTGTTCAGAATAATGTGTACGCGGTCACCCACAGCCACCGGATTGGTGCTGCGTATGCCTTTCAGTCGGAAGTTTCCTTTGATTTTGCATTCTATCAGTTGGCCTTCATCGGTACGTACCGTGTACCAACTGCCTGTATTTTTGATGACGAGACCGCGCATAAAAAGAGTGAAGAATGAAGAGTGAAGAATGAAGAGTGAAAATGTCAATAGGCTCTATGGTGATATGAGGCATTGTGATTTTTCACTCTTCACTCTTCGTCCTTCACTTGTTTATACTGTCATGATTTCTTTCTCCTTCTCGGCAAGCATTTCATCTACTTTCTTGATGAACTTGTCGTGGAGTTTCTGTACTTTTGCTTCTGCATCTTTTTCAGCATCTTCGGCCAGTCCGTCTTTGATGCCCTTCTTCAGGGTGTCAATGCTGTCACGGCGTGCATTGCGGATACTGATTTTGGCAGTTTCGGCTTCCTTACCGCACTGCTTGGCCAATTGCTTACGGCGCTCCTCTGTGAGGGGAGGGATACCCAAGCGGATGATTTCACCATTGTTGTCAGGAGTGATACCCAGGTCACTGTCTATGATGGCTTTCTCTATCACGCGGAACATGCTCTTGTCCCAAGGTTTGATGGCAATGGTGCGGGCATCAGGAGTACTGATGGCTGCCACATTGTTCAAGGGCACCATGCTTCCGTATGAATCCACACGGATACCGTCCAGAATACGTACATTTGCCTTACCGGCGCGGATATGGGCCAACGATTCATCCAGATACATGATGGCCATGTCCATTTTTTCTTCAGCCTCGTTGAGGCATACATTTACGTCTATCATAATAATAGTGAATTATGAGTTTATGAATTATGTCCTTTAAGATGAAAGTGGAGGTTCAAGGTCCTATGATATTAGGGTTTAGGGCTTGGAGTGCAGGAGGGAGATTTCTTTCAGGAGTGCAGGAGTGTAGAAGTGACGCTGCGCTTAGGAGTGTAGATGATAGTTTTGCTAACTTACTAACTCACTAACTCACTTTAAATACCAACTCACTCACTCCCCCTTGTCAACTCATCAATTATGCACCAATGTTCCAATCTCCTCGCCTTCCATTACCTTTTTCAGGTTGCCGACGATGTCCATATTGAACACGTAGATGGGCAGGTTGTTTTCCTTGCACATGCAGGTGGCAGTGAGGTCCATCACGCGCAGATTGCGTGCCAACACTTCGTCATAGGTGATGTCGGTAAACTTCGTAGCAGTGGGGTCTTTCTCGGGGTCTGCCGTATAGATGCCATCCACGCGGGTTCCTTTCAGCATCACTTCAGCCTCTATCTCAATGCCACGCAACGATGAGCCAGTGTCAGTGGTGAAGAAGGGATTTCCTGTTCCGGCCGACATGATGACCACTTCACCCTGCTCCATAGCGTCGATGGCTTTCCATTTGCTGTAGAACTCTCCGATGGGTTCCATGCGCACAGCGGTCAGTACCCGTGCTTTCACACCGATGGCACCTAGGGCCGAACTCAGTCCCAGACTGTTGATGACCGTAGCCAACATGCCCATCTGGTCGCCTTTCACGCGGTCAAATCCCTTGTTGGCACCGCTCAATCCGCGGAAAATGTTTCCACCACCGATGACGATACCTATCTGTACGCCCATGTCGTGGATTTCCTTGATTTGTTGGGCGTATTCGCCCAGACGCTTTTCGTCAATACCGTATTTCTGTTCTCCCATCAAGCTCTCACCGCTCAATTTCAGGAGTATTCTTTTGAATTTTGCCATAGGATAAATCTTTGATTTTGTTTTTTACGGGGCAAATATAAATAAATTCCTTGAGAAACAGTCCTATTTATGGAAAGAATTTGTTGCTATAGCAAAAATAACTCTACAGGTGACAGGTCATGCCCTGTCAGTAACGAACTGTTATTGGCCGTTTTGGGGACCACAAGGCTATTTGTTCCCTATTCTTCACTCTTCATTCCCACCACTTTTTCCATTGTCACCTGTTTGGCCTCTTTGTCTGTCAGTTGTCTGCTCCAGCTTATTCGTTTTTCGGTGTTGGCTCCCGGCCCGTAGTTTTTGTATTCCAGGTACGAGGTGGTGCTTACATTTTCCTTGTTGCTCCATTCCTTCCATCCTGCGGGCACAATGTGGCTGCCCAGTTCGCATTGCATGAACAGGGTGTAGGCATACGGGCGCCACGGGCGTCCCAGATATACTTTGTTCACCCCTTCGTCAGCAGTCAGTTTGCATTTGTTGAACACATATCCCCACTGGATATCTTTGGGGGTCGAGGCCGCTGTGATGTAACTGTTGGCTTTGCTGTGGATGTGGCATTTTTCGAACCAGGCCGTCGATGGGCCGAAGATGAAGTCCGTTGTTCCTTCGATGTAGCATCCGTTGAACAGGATGCGTGTGTTTCCGACTCCCGTATATACCGTATCCTGATGTCCCAGCAAGCGGCAGTTCACCAGTTTCAGTCGGTCTCCTTCAGTGTGCAGGGCTACGGCCTGTCCCCTCCGGGGAGCATTGTTCTCGATGGTCAGGTTTTTGATGGTGATGTCGCTGCCTTCAACCTTTAGGGTGTAGGTGCGGAAAGTCCCGATTTTCAGAGTTGTGTTCGGATATACCATGTTGGCATGGTCGTTGTGGGTCAGGATAGTCGTTTCGGCATCTTCGCCACACAATTCGATGTTGGTCAGCCACGAGGGTATCACCACCTTCTCGCAATACACCCCTTTTTTGATGTAGATTACCTTGTGGTATTCCATGAATGCGCGACACACCTCCACCGCTTCACTGATGGTGCGGAATTCTCCGCTACCGTCTTGAGCTACTACGATAGTGTCCGGGTTGTCATAACTCTTGGCTGCAAATGTCGTATGGATGCCCATCCATACCAGTGTCAACAATAATGTTAGTTTTTTCATGTTAGGTTTCTTATAATTAGTAGTTTTGCAAAACGCTTACTGATTTTCCGCTACGTTCTGAAATGACGGAGACGGAAGAATATTTCTTCAGGAGTGTAGGAGGGGGGCTTTTTAGGAGTGTAGGAGTGTAGAAGTGACGCTGCGCTTAGAAGTGTAGACGATAGTGCTGCTTGCATTTCTCCAATCAAAGTTCCAAGTTCAAGGTCTAAAGTTCAAGGTTCAAAGTTTAAAGTTCAAAGTTCAAACCTTTCAACTAAATCACAAACTCACTAACTCACCAACTCACTCTAATTCCCTAACTCACCAACTCACTCTAACTCACTAACTCCCTAAACAGTAAATGTACCTCGTCCCCTACTTGATCTTCTCCCGAATCTTGGTCAGGTAAGCTTTCATACCTTCAGCATCCTTGTTCGAGATGATTTCCAGCAGTTCTTTCAGCTCTTTGCGGATACCTTCCACCTGTCCCGGTGTACGGGGGTTGAAGAGGATTTCCTGCAACAGATAGTCATCCTCGCTCAATAGTCCGCGTGCAATGTCCATGTGGCGTTTGAATGTCGTTCCCGGTGCATCCTGGTGTTTCATGACAGCCGAGAACACAAAGGTCGATACAAACGGGATAGACAGTGAGTAGGCCACCGTCTCGTCATGTTCGTCAAAGGTATATTCAAAGATGTTCAGCTTCAGCGAGCTGTACAGGTCCTTGAAGAAGATGCGTCCCATGTAGTCACCTTCAGAGATGATGATGGCATTCTCGCGACTCAGGTTGTCCAGGTTGGCAAACGTTGGACCGAACATCGGGTGCGTCGATACATAGCGGAATCCGGTAGATTCGTAGAACTCCTTCAGTCCGGTCTTCACCGAAGCGATGTCGCTCAGTATGCATTCTTTGGGTAGCACGGGCATCACCAGCCGGAAAGCCTCTTGGGTATATTTCACCGTAGCTGCATTGATGACCAGTTCAGGCTTGAACTCCTTGATTTCCTCCAGTGTAGTAAAGCGGTAGGTGTGGTACACAAAGCGTAATCGTTGCGGATCCACATCATACACCGCCGTCTCGTGTTGGAAACTCAATACGTCCGTGAAGAACGAACCCATCTTTCCGGCACCTAATATCAGTATTTTCATGTTCCTTCAGTTTTTGTCACTAGTAGCTAGTCACCAGCCACTAGTAGCTAGTCACTAACCACTAGTAGCTAGTAACTAGTAACTAATCACTTATTAATTATCTCCATCTGCTGGCGTACACTCTCTTCGTGGATAGCCTCAAACACCTTCTTGATGAACTCCGAGCCCATACCGCACAAGGCACCTTGTGCACCTCGTTTGTCCAGAATCTCGTTGTAACGTCCCGTTTGCAGGATGGTCATGTCATGTTCCTTCTTGAAAGTTCCGATTTCGCGGCACACTCTCATGCGTTTGGCCAGTACCTCGATGATCTGGTTGTCACATTCGTCAATCTGGGTACGCAGTTCGCCCAAACTTTCCGTGCTCTGTTTTCCTTCGCGGATAACCAGCAGGTCCAGGATGTAGTGCAGTACATCCGGTGTCACCTGTTGCGAGGCATCACTCCAAGCCGAGTCGGGATTGCAATGGCTCTCAGCTATCAGGCCGTCAAATCCCAAGTCCATAGCCTGTTGGCAGAGTGGAGCCACCAGTTCGCGTTTGCCTCCGATGTGGCTGGGGTCGCAGAAGATGGGCAGTTCCGGTATGCGGCGGCGCAGTTCGATGGGGATATGCCATTGGGGCAAGTTGCGGTAGATTTTCTTGTCGTATGACGAGAATCCGCGGTGAATGGCTCCCAACCGTTTCAGTCCGGCACCGTTGATACGCTCCAGTGCACCTATCCACAGTTCCAGGTCAGGGTTCACCGGGTTCTTTACCAAAACGGGGATATCCACTCCTTTCAGCGCATCTGCTATTTCCTGTACGGCAAACGGGTTGGCAGTTGTGCGTGCTCCCACCCACAGGACATCAATGCCGGCCTTCAGACATTCATAGACATGTTTGGCTGTAGCCACTTCCGTAGCCACCAACATGCCGGTCTCTTCTTTGACACGTTTCATCCAGGGCAGACCATCCACACCGATACCTTCGAAACCACCCGGTTTGGTACGGGGTTTCCAGATTCCTGCACGGAAAATCTTGATTCCCTTGTTTGCCAATGCATGGGCAGTATTGATGACTTGTTCTTCTGTCTCGGCGCTACACGGGCCGGCTATGACTATCGGGCGCTCCTGTGGAACACCAGGCAGTGCTAAAGGTTGTAATTCCAATTCCATAATATAATAATTTTTATTTTCTAATGCTGTATTTTTCTAACTCACTAACTCACCAACTAACCAACTCACTCACTTACCAACTCACTAACTCTCCTCAGCGCCTCCGCCAGTTTCTCTTCCTTGGCGCAGAGCGAGATGCGGATATACCGTTTTCCGTTGCTTCCGAAGATGAATCCCGGAGTGATGAATACGCGTGCTTCGTGCAGCACCCGTTCGGTCAGTTCCTCCACATCGTTGTAGTGGTCGGGGATGCGTCCCCACAAGAACATGCCCACCTGATTGGGGTCGAAGCTGCATTCCAGCGTGCGCATAATCTCCTCAGCCAGTTGGCGGCGGCGGCTATATACGTTGATGTTGGCCTCTTCGTGCCATTCCGTACTGTTGCTGTATGCCTGTGCGGCAGCCAGCTGCATGGGGCGGAAAGTTCCCGAGTCGATGTTGCTCTTTATCTTCAATATCCATTGTACGAACTGTGCATTGGTGGCCAGCATTCCCACACGCCATCCTGGCATGTTGTGGCTCTTGCTCATGCTGTTGAATTCGATGCAGCACTCCTTGGCACCCGGTACATTCAGGATGCTCAGCGGCTTCTTGTTCAGAATGAGGCTGTAGGGGTTGTCGTTCACGATGACAATGTTGTGTCGGCGGGCAAAATCCACCAGTTTCTCATACAGTTCCATCGTGGCATTCGCTCCCGTAGGCATGTTGGGGTAGTTGGTCCACATCAGCTTCACGCGGCTCAGGTCCATCCTCTCCAGCTCCTCAAAGTCGGGTTGCCATCCGTTCTATTCCCGCAGGTTGTAGTTCACGATTTCGCTACCCAGAATCTTGTTCAGTGACGTGTATGTGGGATACCCGGGGTTGGGGACCAGTACCTGGTCACCCGGGTTTACCAGTGCCAGTGTCACATGCAGGATACCCTCTTTCGAACCTATCAGAGGTTGTATCTCCGTTGCCGGGTCCAGTTCCACGCCATACCAGCGCTTGTACCAGTCAGCCATAGCCTTGCGCAGTTCAGGTATTCCCACTGTCGGTTGGTATCCGTGTACATCAGCCCGCTTGGCCTGTTCACACAGCACATTGATGGTCTCTTCCGAGGGGGGCATGTCCGGACTTCCGATTCCCAGGCTGATGACATCCTTGCCCTCGGCATTCATCTGTGCCACCTCCTTCAGCTTGCGGCTGAAGTAGTATTCGCTCACACTTTCCAGCCGTGTGGCGGGTTGTATATGAAATGTTTTCTTCATATTTTTGTTATTTGATGCGTTTTTACCTGTTAAGGTTTGTATGCTTGTTTTCAATTGACATTTATTTGCAAGAGTATCTATAACTCCTCCCCTAAGCTAGGGGAGGTGGCCTTCAGGCCGGAGGAGTGTGTCTTATTGGTTTTTTTTAGCTCTAATATCACGCTTTTGATATTTTCAATCACGCTATCATGACAATAAAACACTTCTTTGTTTTCAAAGCGTAGAGTTTGTATTCCATGTTCTTTCCATAACCAATTGTCCCGTCTTGTGTCGTGTAAATCTCCCTCTATGGTAAAGTGATGATTTCCATCTAATTCGATGCACAATCTCAAAGCTGGACAGTAGAAATCTAAAATGTAACTTCCTATAGAGAATTGTCTGCGCCATCTTGTTTCTTCAATTTGCTTCCCTTTTAGTGATTTCCACAATGTCGCTTCTGCGGAAGTTCCTTGTATACGGAGCTCTCGGCGGGCATCGCGTTGGATAGCCAAATTCTTTTGTTTTTTTATTTCGTTATTCTTAAGCATGGTTTTACACACTCCTCCGGCCTAAAGGCCACCTCCCCTAGCTTAGGGGAGGAGTTGTAGTTACTTCAACTTTTAGTATCTGTTTCTCTGTATTTCCAAGGATGTTTCAAGTCTATATACTTGACTTTCCTTCTTCATATTCTCCTAATACTTTAAGTTCTTTGGTCAGGGGAGATACCGCGTCAATAGACTGTCTGAAGCGCAGATAGTCGTTGAAGATCACATCCACATAAAACAGGTATTCCCATTCGCGTCCGATGATAGGCAGCGATTGTATCTTGGTAAGGTTTATTTTGTAGAACGAGAAGATGCTCAGCACCTGGCTCAGACTTCCCTCGTTGTGTGGCAGCGAGAACACGATGTTAGCCTTGTTCACCTTCGAGCGTTCGCGCAGTTCGTCCGCCTTCCACGGGTCAGCCACCACCAGGAAGCGGGTGAAGTTGTGCTTGTTTGTCTCGATGCCCTCTTCCAGAATCTTCATGCCATACAGTTCGGCAGCATATTTCGAGCAGATGGCCGCATGTCCGCGCATGTTTCTGTTTTTGATTTCTTCGGCACTCTTTGCTGTATCGTCAGCTTCCACCACCTTCAGGTTCGGATGCTTTTTCAGGAATTGTTGGCATTGTGCCAGTGCTACGGGGTGCGAGTTCACCTCCGTCAGCGTGTCCCAGTCATCTTCGGGCAGACACACACAACTGTGTTTGATGCGCAGTTTGTGTTCCCCCACGATGGTGGCTCCGCTGTCGCGCAACAGTTCGTAGTTGTGCAGCAGGCTTCCGGCAATGGTGTTCTCTATAGCCAGCATACCGATGGTGTTGCTGTCCTCCTTCATGTGGTCAAAAATCTCTTCGAAGGTGTCACAGCATACCAGCTCAATCTCTTCGTTGGGAAAGAATTGATGGGCTGCAATGTCGTGGAACGACCCCGGTACTCCTTGTATCGCTATCTTTTTCATCTGTCATCTAATAAAAATCCCGCAGTTCCTTGGATGGAAAGCGGGATGTCATATCTAAAAGTATTGTTTAATTCATTGATAAGGTACACATACAACCTCCCGCTTCACTTCATTGCTAAAGTAAAAGTAATAAAAGAAGAAGTAAAAGAATGTATGCAATGCTTTCATTTTTCTATTGTTTTGTTTTAATACGATGCAAAAGTACAATATATTTTTGAAATACAATAGAAAAATGACATTTTTTTGCATCAAAATTCGCATTCATGCCCCATAAGTCAAAAAAAACTCCTATCTTTGCCCCTGAAACAAGGTGCTGGTGTGTTCGCATTGTACCCGTCAGCCCCATTAGTCCATTATAAATCTAAGGTGTTGCTTTATAGAGTCCACCTTTTTTTAAAAAAAGTAGTAGCAATGAAAAGAAGAATTTTGAAAAAGCAGGTGAATTATATTGTTGGCGAACTTTTCGCCGAGTGTGTAGTGCTTCCTCAGCTTGTTCCGGGTATCGATACAGCCAAGGTGGATGCGCTGATGGTGCGCATCCTCAACATGCAGGACGATTTCATCAGTCGCATCAGTCATACCCAGCCGGGCAATGTCAAGGGGTTCTACAAATCCTTCCGTTCCGACTTCCAGGCGCAGGTCGATGCCATTATCGAGGAAATAGGGAAGATGCATTGATAACTCACTTTCGTAAGTAAAGGAGTTACTGTAGTTACTTCCCTTCAGTCAGGCGAAAATCTCTTCTGATTTTTAACGCCAAGGTATGGTCAGACGATATTTTGACTATACTTTGCATCGTGTTCAAGATTATTGTCTGAACTCCTGAGCGAAGCGAGAACTTCTGAACTTCTGGACTCCAGAAAGTTGAGCTAGCGAAACTTGAATTGATAACTCTATCTGAGAAAACATGAGCTTGAAGCAGTCCATTTGCCGTTTTATATATTATAAGGTATTAGGGTGGGACACCCGTGTCACCATCCCCGACCATCCTAAGTATGTCATTTGTTGCGGTCCGCACACCAGCAATTGGGACCTCTTTATCGGAAAACTCTTCTATGCCGCCATTGGCCGCAAGACCCAGTTCATGATGAAGAAGGAGTGGTTCTTCTGGCCCTTGGGCCCCATCTTCCGTTCCATGGGTGGTGTACCAGTCCATCGCGGCAGGCGCAATTCGTTGGTCGATCAGATGGTCGAAGCCTGCAACCGTAGCGAAGTGTTCCATCTGGCCATCACACCCGAGGGAACCCGCAAGGCCAATCCAAACTGGAAAAAAGGCTTCTATCACATAGCCCTCCAGGCTGGTATCCCCATTGTCGTCATCGGTGTCGATTACCAGAAGAAACTGATTGCTTGCGAAAAGGAACTCATCCCCTCTGGCGATTTGGACAAGGACATGCGCGAAATCAAGCTCTACCTGAAAGACTTCAAGGGACTTCATCCCGAGAACTTCACGGTAGGGGAGGTCTGATTCTCTAAAACAGAGGGTGACCAATACAATTCAGACACGGATTCCACGGATAAATGAGGAAACAGTCCGAAAACTTGATAGCATCCCTTTCTTTGGAACACAGAGACACAAAGACACAGAGCCATTCCTTTTCCTGAATCAGTAGTCTCGCTTATGTTTTTTATAAACAACTCCGTGTCTCCGTGTCTCTGTGTTCAGAAAATAGATTATCACTTTTTGGACTGTTCCTTCATTAATCCGTGTAATCCGCGCAATTCGTGTTCAATAGAAAGAAAATCTCTGTGTATCCGTGTCTCTGTGTTCAGAAAATAGATTAT